>JAJRXO010000632.1 GCA_024276255.1 Chloroflexota bacterium
CCGCCACATGGCTGTGAATATGTTGAAACAGGATCGTTCGGTGAAACGTGGTATCAAAAACAAGCGGCTCAGGTGCGCTTGGGATGACCGTTACCGTGAAAAAATCCTCCGCTCAGGGCTCATTTAGATGCGATTGCCCTGTGTTCATGGGCTCTTTGACCTTTTTGTGTGGCTTTAACACCTATAGAATGGTCGTTGAGCCCTTTTCTGTCAATTTCGACCTCTGGCATCATTCACCAACACACTTTGGAACCGAATCACATTTGTCGTTCTGCGTGCGGGCGGTTTATCCTCAGACATGCAGTGTATTCCTGATGCGCCGCCGACATGTTAGCCACGACTCGCTCTCTGCTGTCCTAGATCATGCCCCAATTTGGCGTCTTTTCCGAAATCGGCAAACTACGTAAAGTCCTGGTGCATTATCCGGACCTGAGTCTCAGGCGTCTGACGCCTGCGAACCACGATGAGCTCCTCTTCGATGACGTGCTCTGGGTGGAGCATGCCCAAAAAGAACATGACGCGTTTGTAGAGCACATGCGGGATTGGGGCGTCCAGGTGTTTTATCTCAAAGACCTGCTCATCGAAACACTGGCCGCCAGCCAGGAGGCCCGGGAGACCATCACCCGCCTGGTGATCACTGAAAACACCGTGGGCGTGGCTCTGGTGGAGCCGCTGCGGGCGCTGCTCATGTCCCTCGATCCCGACATCCTGGCCACGCATCTCATCGGCGGACTTACCAAGGGCGAGGCGCGTGTCCTGACCGATATCGACGCGATCGAGCGCTCATCGCTGCTGGGAATGATCTCCAACGACAATGCTTTTATCCTGCCCCCCCTGCCCAATTCGCTCTACACGCGCGATTCCTCAGCATGGATTTACAATGGCGTCAGTATCCATCCCATGTACTACCAGGCCCGTCACCTGGAAGCTTACAACGTGGGCCTGATCTATCACTACCACGCCATGTTCCAGGCAGCAGATTTCCAGTTCTGGCTGCCCTTGCTGGATGATCAGCACTGCCGCTTTAATACCGAGACCTTCGGTCGCGCCTCCATCGAGGGCGGCGATATTATGCCCATCGGCAATGGCTCCCTGTTGATTGGGTACAGCGAGCGCACTACGGGCCAGATGATCGAACAACTGGCGGCGCGCCTCTTCGCCCACGGTGCGGTTGAGCGGATTATCGTCGCCCAAATGAGCCGGGATCGGGCGCACATGCACCTGGACACTGTTTTCAGCATGTTGGATTACGATGCGGTGACCATCTACCCCAAAGTGGTGGAGAATATCCGGGCCTACAGTATGCGACCGGGGGATAACGAGCACCAATTCCACATTACGCCTGAACCGAGTTTTCTGGACGCCGTGGCCGATGCCATGCAGGTAGGCAAACTGCGGGTCATTGTCACCGGCGGGGATGAGTACCAGCAGGCCCGGGAACAATGGGATGACGGAAACAACACGCTTGCCATTGAGCCGGGAGTCGTCATCGCCTATCGCAAGAATACGTATACCAATCGCGCCATGCGTCGGGCCGGCATCCGCGTCATCGAAATCGACGGCTTCGAACTTGGTAAAGGCCGGGGCGGCGGCCATTGCATGACCTGTCCCCTTCTGCGGGATGGTATTTGAAGGTTGAAGATAGATTGATAGTTGATAAGTAGACGAGGAAACCAGTAAACCAGTAAGGCGGAAAATCAGGTGGCCAATAGGCCAGGTAACCATGCCGCATGGGGCGATGCCGTCCCA
>JAJRXO010000633.1 GCA_024276255.1 Chloroflexota bacterium
GCAAACGAGAAGTCGGGCAGGTCTTCGGCCGTGGCGGATGAGCGTACGGCGACCGGGGGACGCCCCATGTCGGCGTAGGCGGAGATCACCGCGGTTGCCAGTGTGGAGGGCAGGCTGCCGGCAGCGAAGGCCGTGCGTATGCCATCGGATGCCTGTTGCAGGGCAGCGGGATCATCGGCGCTGAGCTCTGCCAGGGCCGCGGCAATGGCGGGCTGCAGGTGATTGGCGGTCACAAACGCATGGTAGGCGGCCGTGGTGAGAATGAACCCGGGGGGCACGGGAAAGCCGGCTCGCATGAGCCGGTTGAGATTCAGGGCTTTGCCGCCCCACTGATCGAGGCTGGCATCGGCAGCATCGATCGGCTGTAAAGGGGAGGGTGAAGACGCAGGGGACATAATTCGATCTGAGAAGGGAGCAACTTGCTAATCTTCGCGATTCCAGAAACCGCGATAGTCAATCATCCATTGTTGTGAATCCATCGGCATCTCGCCTTCGGGCGGCTGAATCCGCTCGTATGAGCCATCGGGCAACATGCGGCGGGCCTTGGCGGTATCGCGCAGATGCACTTCCAAGATGTGTTTTACTGCCTGTTTGAGGGCCGGGTCCTCGATGGGAAAGAGTGTTTCCACGCGGCGATCGAGATTACGTTGCATCATGTCGGCGCTGCCGATGAAGATCTCTTCGTCGCCGTTGTTGTAGAAGTAGTAAATGCGGGCATGTTCGAGAAAACGACCCACGATGGAGGTGACACTGATGTTATCGCTAATGCCGGGGATGCCGGGCCGCAGGGTGCAGATGCCGCGCACTTGCAAATCGACCTTGACCCCGGCCTGCGAGGCCTGATACAGGGATTCGATGATCACATCATCGACGAGTTGGTTCATCTTGAAGGCCAGATAGCCATTCCCGTTTTCTTTGTGCTGGGCGATCTCACGATGGATGCGATTGGTGATCTCGCTGCGCATGGCTGCGGGCGCCACCAGCAGTTTGTTGTACTGGAGTTGCCGGGAGTAGCCGGTGAGCGAGTTGAAGAGATCGGCCACATCCTCACCGATCTCGGGATCACTGGTGAACAGGCCGATGTCGGTGTAGATGCGGGCTGTGATCGCGTTGTAGTTGCCGCTGCTCATGTGGACGTAGCGTACGATGCGATCGGCTTCACGGCGCACGACCATGAGCACTTTGGCATGCGTCTTCAGGCCCACCAGGCCGTACACCACATGCACGCCGGCATGCTCCAGCGCCCGGGCCCATACGATATTGTTTTCTTCGTCGAAGCGGGCTTTCAGCTCCACCAGCACGGCTACCTGTTTGCCGTGTTCGCGGGCTTTCATCAGCGCCTGCACCACGGGGGCGTTTTTGCCCACACGATAGAGGGTTTGTTTGATCGCCAGCACATTGGGATCGCCGGCGGCGGCGTGCAGGAAATCCAGAACCGGGGTGAAACTGTCGTAGGGATGATACAGCAGGATGTCGCGGCGGCGGATCACCGAGAAGAAGTCTTCGCCGGTGGTAAAGGGGAGGGGGACGGAGGGAGCAAAGGCTTTTTCTTTCAGATCCGGGCGATCGATGTTCATCAGATCGATGAGATCGGCCATGCCCACGGGGCCGTCGACGGTGTAAACCTGGTAGCCCTGCAGGCCGAGATTGTCGATGAGGATTTCGCGCACATGTTGGGGCATGTTAGCCGCCACTTCCAGGCGCACGGGGCGGCCGAAGTAGCGCAGTTCCACTCCCTCTTCGATGGCGGCCAGCAGGTCGGCGGCCTCGTCCTCCTCGATTTCGATGTCTGCGTCGCGGGTGACACGGAAAGGATAGGCTGCCACCACATCCAGCCCCGGGAAAAGCTTGTCGAGATTGTTGGCGATGACCTCTTCGATCCACACGAAGTTGTTGGCCGTGACATCGCTCAGTCCCAGCCCTTCGAAGATATCGGCCTTGTCCTCGCTGGGAATACGCAGCAGGCGAGGGAAGAAGCCGGGCACCTTGACACGGGCAAAGCGCTCGCCGTGTTCGGGATCCTGGATGACCACCGCCAGATTGAGGCTGAGATTGGAGATGTGGGGAAAGGGATGGCCGGGATCAAAGGCCAGGGGGGTGAGTGTGGGGAAGATCTCGCGTTTGAAATGACGACGCAGTAATTTGCGCTGTTTGCCCTTGAGATCGCTGTAACCCAGGATGTGGATGTCTTGTTCGTGCAGCTGAGGGAGGAGTTCCCGGGTCCAGAGTTGCAGTTGCTGCTGTAACATGGGGGTGAGGCTTTGACGGATTGCTGCCAGCTGCTCCGCCGGTGACATACCGTCGGCTGAGGCCTCGATGCGCCCCAGCTCCAGCTGTTGCCGCAGACCAGACACGCGAATCATGAAGAATTCGTCGAGATTGCTGCTGAAGATGGCCAGGAATTTAACGCGTTCCAGCAAGGGATGCGTGTCGTCCAGGGCCTCTTCGAGTACGCGCCAGTTGAATTGCAACCAGGTGAGCTCGCGGTTGAGAAAAAGGCTGGATTTATTGTTGAGCGGAGGGGGTGGGGTAAAGGAGGTGGGCATGGGATATAAACGGGGAACGGGAGCAGGTGTGTACGGGCATGATACCGTGTGCGGCAGCCGAAGGCAAGCCAATCGCAAAGAGGGTGCTTTGGAAACGGGGTTGTTGGGGATAGGGAAATCGCCGGATTGGGAATCCGGCGATTGAGCGATTGTGAATCCGGCGACTGAGCGACTGGGAATCCGAGTATTTGGCCAATATGAATTCGGCGAGTGCACCTGCGCTCTCCGCGAGAGATTCGTCATCCTTTGTTACGCCAGGGAAGGGCGCCTGGAGTTTGACTCGTGCGCGGTGGACTCAGTTTTGCAGCCACATCGGCAGGTAGATCTGGGTTTGCAGGGTCTTTTCGATCCAGTCGATGATCAGGCGAGTGGGGGTCATGTTTGCGTAGGCGATCGCGGCCATCTCGCTGATGTGATCGTAGCCGTCAAGGTAGCTGAGGTCGTGTTCGAAGCCCAGTGCTTCCAGATCGGCATCGAAGCTGAGGGCCTGATCGGCCAGAGAGGGCACTTCGAGCTCGCTGTAGAGCAGATAAAAGGGAGGTGGGTTGAGTGTGGGCGCCAGATAAGTGGTGGGGGAAGCGTCGGCAAGCAGGGCTGTGTTGCTGAAGCCGCCGGGGAAGGTCTGGCTGACCACGTTGTTCCAGTAGAAGTGATTGACGCTGTTGATATCGTAGGCGCCGCTCATGCTTACAACCCCGCGTATGCGCGGTCGCAGACTGGCGTAGTCGGTGTGCGTGTCCAGCAGCGAAACCAAATGCCCGCCCGCGGAATGGCCGAAGATGACGATCTGCGAGGGATCGCCGCCATTTTCGCCGATATGGTCGACGACCCATTGCAGGGCCATGGCCACGTCGTTGATGTTGTCGGGA
>JAJRXO010000634.1 GCA_024276255.1 Chloroflexota bacterium
ATATTCGCCGCCAACCTGCAGGCGGGGACTGTGCGAGGTGGCCAGGGTAATGTTCTCATCAGGGATGGCACCACCCAGCATGCGCACACGCAGCCTGCGGTGAGCGCCCGTGTCGTACGCCCCGGCATATATGTCGTCTACCGACAGGGTGACGTCGGTATAGATCAGGGTGCGTCCGGCGTTCCAGAAGCTGTGGCTGTCGACGATCTGGCCGCGCAGCAGCAGATCAGCGTAAGGGAGCAGTTCGACGGCAGGAAGGAGGGGTACTCTGGTGGGGGGAGTGGCTGCGGCCGGTGAGAGGACAGGCGTGAGCAGGAGCAAAGCAATGAAGAAGAAGGTGGCGGCTAGGAGGTGGCGGAGCATGTCGATGGAGATGAAACAGGGGCTTAAGGATGATGTTTCGGTACAAGAGTAAAAACCGAACCTGCCCGGCGGGAATTTCCAGCCAGCTCGCAAAGGCAATTGTGGGCGGTTTTCTGATTCGGGTTTGTCCGAAACAGGACGGAGTTGCGAAGAGCTTACCCTACTACGACGTATCCAGCAAACGTTTCAATACGCCTTCCGGGTCGCGCAGCACCTCAAGCGCATTCACATGGTGGTGTGAGGCGTCATAGGGAGGCGGGCTTTCGTCCAGCTCATCCCACCACGGTTCGTCAATGGTCAGTGTCAGGCGGCCGTGGGGGCCGAACAACGCCAGGTCCGCTTCGGGCCGGTCGCCCATATCCACCGGATACCAGCATTCCACAGCCAGTCCGCGTTCCTGAATGACGGCGTATAATTTCTGCCGGGCGGCGCCGCGCAGCCACAGATCATTCACGTCTTCAGCTGCCAGCAGGCGTTGTAGCGTGGTGTACAAAAAAGTCAGTCGCGGGTGGCGTTTGTTGGCAATGGGACGCGGCAGTTCTGCCAGCGGGCCGATCTCCAGCTTGAAATACTGTTCATCTGCCCGCGGGTGATCGCTTTGCTCGGGGATAAGATCGCGGCGCTTTACCAGATGATAACGCAGGATGGGCGCATAGTAGCGCACACAACGTCCGAGATTACCAAAGCGTCCGGTCTGATATAGAGCCAGGTATTCGGCCGCGATATGCCGCGGGGCGCGACGCACTGGAATGCGATACCAGTGCTGATCACGGGCGCGGGCGAAATCCTCGGCATTGTTCACCACCGCCACCAGCACCGGTGTCCAGGCGTCGGCGGGGTGGGAGCCGGAATAGGCGGGGCGGTCAGGTTCCAGTCGCATGGTCAAACAGGTTGATTCTCAGCGTAGCTGATAGCGTGCTGTCAGTTCGGGAGTCCGTGTTTGCAGAAATCGTCGTAATTGCAGCAATGCCAGATCGCAGGCCTTGGCCTCCAGCATGATGTCAAAGTCGCGCAGGGGAGGCAGGGACTGCAGGAAGTCGATGACCACAAAAGGATTGACATAATGGCTATGTCGATTCAGCCGCGGCGGGTGGGGGCGCTGGCGGCGGTCCCGGATGAGTTCGGTGGCGGGGGTGGCTATGTGGATTTTGGGAATCTGCTGTTGCGGCCACGTGTCCAGACACATGGCCAGCGCGGTTGCCGCGGGGATGTTTTGAGGATTGTATAGTTGATGATGCAGAAGATCAAACACCACCCGCAGCCCCAGTTCTTCATGCAGTGCCAGTACATCCTCCACCCCAAACCCTCGGTCGTCGTGCTCCAGCACGATCCGCTGCCGGGCCGAATCATCCAGCTGCCGGATGCCCTGACAGAACAGTCGATGGGCCTGCCGGGGGTCGCCGTGCATCCCACCTACATGCACTACGATGACGGCTTCCGGCCCCAGGTGCATGGCATCGAGTAGCGCGGCCAGGGCGTTGAGCTGCTGCAGGGAACGCCGTTGCTGATGCACGTTGGGCGAGCCTGGCTGGACAGGGGCCGGGGCGTGAAAGCTAAGGCGGATGTCCATGGTGCGCGCCATGTCCCCAATGGCAGCCAGTTCCCTTTCGCATTCCTCGATCTGATAATGAAAATGCGGCAGGTCGGGGTGCGTGAGATAGGGCGCTATCTGCGGGCTGAGTCGGTACATGTGGATGTCCCGGCTCTGCAAATAGACCAGGATATCGCGTACATAGGCCAGGCTGACGCTGAGATGCGGGCGATTTTGCCAGCGCCGCCCGTCATGGCTCCGCAGATCGGAGCGGCCGATGATCTTAACCGGGAAACCGAGGCGCATGGCCGGGGGCAGGAGAGCAACAGGGAGCGCAAGG
>JAJRXO010000635.1 GCA_024276255.1 Chloroflexota bacterium
GCACGGCATGGGCGTGCGCCCCGGCGATCGGGTGATCATCGCCCTGCCCAACATGCCGCAACTGATCATGGCCTATTATGCCACGCTCAAGATCGGCGGCGTGGTGGTCATGCCCAATCCCGATGCCGACGCCGAGCAAATACTGCGCCAGATCGCCCAGAGCAACCCCAAAGTGATGGTCACGCTGCAAAGCTTCGCCCGTCTGGCTGCCCGCATCCAGGAGGAGACCAGCGTTGAGCAGATCATATTCGCCGACATCAAGGAAACCGTGTCGCCGCTGATATATCGGCGACTGATGATGCGCTGGCACAGCGGCGGCAGCGACGATGAACTGGTCGCACTGGCGCGCGAGATAGGGCATCCTATGCTGGAGCTCATCTACGACGCCCCCTTCACCTCACCCAATGTCAAGGTCGCTCCCGAAGATCTGGCGGTGATCCTGTTCACCAGTGGCGCCACCGATATGCCCAAGGGGGTATGTCTCAGCCACCGCAATCTGGTAGCCAACACCCTGCAAACCCGGCACTGGTTGGGCGCCACAGGCTATGGCAAACAGGTCTGCCTTTCCGCCATCCCGCTCATGCACAGCTACGGCATGACCACGGCCATGAACATGCCCATTGCCATGAGAGGAACCATCATTCTGCTGCCGGTGTTCCAGGTGCCAGAAGTACTGAAGCACATCAAGAAATACCGGCCCACGCTCTTCCCCGGCGTACCCTCGATGTATACGGCCATCAATCAGGCGCCCAAAGTACGTTCATATCGCCTTGATTCCATCAACGCCTGCCTCAGCGGCGCCGCCCCTTTGCCCATCGAGGTGCAGGAGGCGTTTGAAAAACTCACACATGGCTATCTGGTAGAAGGCTATGGTCTCACCGAGGCCTCGCCGGCCACGCATGTCAATCCCCTGAAAGGTGACCGCAAACCCGGCACCATCGGTGTGCCCCTGCCCAACACAGACGCCAAGATCGTTGATCTGATCACCGGCGAGGACCTGCCGCCGGGACAGCTCGGCTAGCTGGTCGTGCGCGGACCCCAGGTGATGCTGGGCTATCTGGAAGCTGAGGGCACGCCCCCCGACGCCACATCACGCGTATTGCGGGATGGCTGGCTGTACACCGGCGATGTGGCAGTAATGGATAACGACGGCTATTTCCAGATCGTCAGCCGCAAGCGCGACACGATCATGACCGGCAAATACAGTGTGTATCCCCGCGATGTCGAAGAGGTGATCTACGAGAACAACAAGGTCCTGGAAGTGGCCGTTGTCGGCGTGGGCAGGGCCGATGGCACGCAAAAGGTGAAGGCCTTCGTGGTGCCTCGCCCCGGCGTGGAGCTTTCAGCCGACGAGTTACTGGCGCTGTGCCGCAAACGTCTGGCCCCCTACGCTGTTCCCTGGGAGATCGAGTTCCGCCAGGAATTGCCCAAATCGTTTGTGGGCAAGATCCTGCGCCGCATGTTGGTGCAGGAAGATCAATCGGCTGGCGTGGACACCAGTTCCGAAAGCGAGAGCACCTGATAACCCTGCTCCTGCAAGACCGGCAGGATCGTGCGCAGCACCCGCACCGTACCCCGACGCGACCAGGCGCCCTCGTGCAGGGCAATGATGGCTCCCGGGAACACGTTGCGCAGGATGAGATTCGAGGCCAGTGCCGGATAGGGCAATTGGGCATCGTAAGGATATAGTGAAGCCAAGGCGATGCGATATTGGTGCCGCGCCACGAGACTCAACATCTGCTGATTGAACCAGGCCGAGCCGGGACGAAACCAGTGAATGGGAGCAAAGGTGGAGAGCACCTCATGGGCCTCGCACAACTGGCGCTCCAGCTCATCCAGTGGCAGGCGGATGCTGGGTGCATCGTAGCAGAGATGATTGCCCAGCTCATGACCGACCTGTACGACATGTTGCACCAGCTTCCGATACTGGCGTACGCGGTCTGAAAGCATGAAAAACGTGGCATGGGCGTTGTACTCGGCCAGAACATCCAGAATGCGCGGGGTGAGTAAGGGATGAGGGCCGTCGTCGATGGTCAAGCCCACGACCCGTTGATTGGTCTCGTGCAAGAAGAGCACCTGCGGCCAGCGTGCGGCCACCAGTTTCATCAGACCCTGGGAGCTGTACCGATTCGATAGTTGCTCCAGCGTCAAACCGGCCGTGCTTAGCCAGCGCGCCCAGGGCGTCTCCGGCTGCCGCCTATCGCGTCTTCTGCCATTCATTCCAGTACGTCCGTTCACGGGCCGGGATACGACTGGCTGGGCGGAAGCCCTTGCCCTTGAAATAGGCTACCGGAATCAGCGCCGCCTGAGTGACAGAGGATGGAATGCCAAGCTCAGCAGCCACCTCTTTCTCAAACATGAGATGCAGCGTGGTCCAGGCAGCGCCCAATCCTCGCGCCCGCAATGCCAGCATGAACGACCAGGTAGCAGGCAAGATGGAGCCATACAGCGAAGCCTGATCCAGTACCCGACCGTTATCCTCCACCCTGCCCTCGATGCAGGGGATGACCAGCACCGGCACCTCATGCATGTGCTGGGCCAGATACATCGCCGAGCTGGCCACCCGGCCCGCCCGCTGGTACCTTGGATCATCCGGCTCATAAGGGGTGGGAGCTGCCACCCGCATGCCCGCATATATCTGAAACGCTTTTCGATAATACTCTGCCACCACCGCCTTCTTTGCGGCGTCGGTGAGCACCAGAAAATGCCAGGCCTGGCCATTTGATGCCGTGGGCGCCTGGATGGCAATCTCCAGACATTCGGCCACGATATCGTCCGGCACCGGGCGCTGTAAATCAAGTCGCTTTCGTACCGAACGTGTGGTCGTGAGTATTTGATCGATGATCGTCGTATCCATGGAACCTCCCGGGGACAGAATGCAGCCCGCCATCAGCAGGCCGTTGCATTTATAGCCTACCGCCTTTGCCGGATTTTGACAATCTGCCACGAAACCCCATAATGAATTAGTTTCCCGCTTCCACCTGATTCCTCTCATTTCCCGTTTGACACCAGTCCACAGGTTGACTCCTATGAAACGATACATCCTCTTCTTTAGCCTTGTTTTCATGCTTCTGGTTGCAGCCTGCAACCCACCGCTGAATCCGACGCCCACATCGCCACCTCCTACGGCCACCCAGCTTCCGCCCACGGCCACGCCGGTGCCCACGCCCCCGCTGGCCAGCGGCATTGTCATCAGTGAAGTGCTGGGCGGGATCAAGGGCAATAACAATCAGGAATTCATCGAATTATACAATCCCACCGATTTGTTGGTGGATCTCAAGGGCTGGACCCTGTGGTACAAACTGAAAAGCGGAGATGAAGATCTGCTGGTGTATCGCTGGCGCAATACTGCCCTCATTCCGCCCCACGGCCACTATTTGCTGGTACATGAGGGGCAGGACCTGGGCATCACCCCGGACGCCACGTTCAACCAGGCGCTGAACATCTTCAACGGAGGTTTGGAGCTGCGGCAACTGGATGGCACGGCCATCGACCGGCTGGGCTGGGGCGAAAAAGCGCCGGCCGAGTTCAGCGAGAGCGCCCCGGCGCCTCCGCTGGAAAACGGCGCCTCGCTGGCGCGTCGGCCTAATGACGAAAACGGCAACGGCATCGACACCGATGACAACAGCGCTGATTTCGTGTTGAGCACACAGCCTGCCCCCCAGAACACAGGCAGCGACATCACGCCCCCTGTCTCCCAACAATTGAGCATCCGCCTGGATGCACCGGCCCATGTCGAGCCCGGCAGCAGCTTTGCCTACACCCTCACCGTACACAATCAGACCGGCCAGGATGTACACGGCATCATCGTTGACTTCCCCCTGCCCGCCAAGCTGCAGGCAGGAGAGATGCCCAGCGGCGTACAGATCGACGACGCTAACCTCGTGCAGTGGCTTATCCCCACTCTGCCCGTAGATACCTCGCAAAGCGTCGCCATTCCCGTCACCGCACCCTGGACGTATCTCACGGCGCGGGCGCAGAATTATCTGGTTCGGGCCGACGACTGGGCGCAGATCAGCCTGGGTGGCCCCGTGCTTACCGATATCTCCGGGGGAGTCATTCCCATCGGCACTGCCCGCACCCTCATGGGGGCCGAACTGGATATCGAAGGCATTGCCACCATGTACACCGGCGGCTACTATGCCGGCGGCGGCAACACCAAATTCTATCTGCGCGATGACAGCGGCGGCATTCAGGTGCAGGTATTCGGCGGCGAGGGCACCGTAAACGTGAACGTAGGCGCACGTGTACGCGTACATGGCACCATCGGCGCTTATCGCGGCGCTGCCCAGATCGTACCCAACATCGTGCCCGACGACGTGCAGGTACTGGCCCCGCCCGACCTGGATAATCCGCCCACGCCTGAGCCTGTTTCCATTCTGCAGGCGGCCACCGACCTGGAAACCCTGCCCGGCCGCCTGATGGAAGTGGAAGGCAATGTTACCCGGGCAGAGGAGTTCACCTATAGCTACGAAATCGATCTCACCGACGATCAAAGCAATGTTCTCACACTTTATGTCGACAAGCTGACCAATATCTCCATCGAGACCGTGGTCCCGGGTAAACAATACCGGGCCGTGGGTATTCTGGAGGTACGCGATGGCCGGGTGAAGCTCTATCCCCGATTCCAATCCGATCTCACCGAGGTGTTCCCGCCCGAGCTGCTGGTCAGCGCCGATGCGCCCCTCAATGTGCTGCCCGGCGATATCATCACCTACACGGCGACCGTGGCCAATTATACCCCGGACCCCATGAGCAACATACGCATCAGCGCCCAGTTGCCGGACGGAGAGGGCGAGGTGGTGGCTGTATCGGAAGGCGGAAAGCGCAATGATGGCGCCCTGGTGTGGAATCTGTCCGGCCTGGCCGGAGATGGCGACTCTGCGCAGGTATGGTACAGTGTACGGGTGCCCCAGGATGCCGAGGGTGCGGTAAGCAGTGAGGGCTTTTCTGCCACGGCAGACCAGTGGCTGGAGCCAGCCCGCAGCCCCGCCCTGTACACCTTCCTCAGCAACACCGTGCCCATCTGGGCCGTACAGGGCGATGGCGACCGCTCGCTTCTGGTAGGGAAGTGGCTCACCATCGACGGGGTCGTCACGGGCGTTTACCCCGAACTGGGCGGTTTCTTCGTCCAGGAGACCGAGCCCGACGCCAACGACGCAACCTCCGAAGGTATTTTCGTCAATACGGGCGATCTCGACATCGCCGTATCGCCGGGCAACCTGGTGGAGGTGTACGGTCAGGTGCGAGAAACCTCGCAGCAAACCCAGCTTGTGGTCGCCAATCCTGGCGATGTGGGCGTATTGCAGGCCACTATCGATCTGCCACCCGCCATGGAGCTGGACCCGCCCGCCACAACCGAAGCGGCCAATACCTATTTCGAGAGCCTCGAAGGTATGCTGGTGCAGGTCAGCGGTCCGGCCTGGGCCGCCTCACCGACTTCAAAATACGGTGAATACGTGATAGTGCTGCCCGAGCACGGGAAAAAACGCCTGTTCCGGGGCCAGGACAACGGCTTCGCCATCATGGTCGATGACGGTTCTTCGGCCAAACACAGCGATCGCTCCACGCTGCCCTATGTGGTGATGACAGGCGACGAGATCAGCCAGTTGGTGGGGCCGCTGGCCTACACCTATGGTCATTACAAGATTGAGCCCGTGACGCCGCCGCGGGTGCAGAATCACCTCGTCAGCCTGCCCAGCCTGCCGCTAACCCGGGCTGATGAATTCAGCATCATGACCTGGAACGTGGAGAATCTCTTCGACAATCGCGAACCCAACCCCTCGGATCCCCCCAAACCCACCAAGGCGCAGTACGAATTGGCGCTCGACAAGGTCGCCAATACCCTGGTGGCAGCAGGCCTGCCCACGATTGTGGCCATGCAGGAAGTGGAAAACATCGATGTGCTGCGGGCCATTGCCGGCCGCCCCGCCCTGGCCGATACCCCCTATCAGGCCTATCTCATCGAAGGGCATGATAGCCGGGGCATCGATGTGGGCTATCTGGTGCGCAGCGATCGGGCCGATGTACTGGATACCCAACAATTCGACGCTCCCGAGGGCCTGACAAGCCGGCCGCCCCTGTTGCTACAGGTCAGAATCAAGGGTGGGCCCCTCGTGTATCTGCTGAACAATCATTTCAGCTCCATGTCCGGCGGTGTCGAGGCCACCGAGCCC
>JAJRXO010000636.1 GCA_024276255.1 Chloroflexota bacterium
GCCTTTACCGATCCCATGAGTTTCAGCGGGCGTGTTTATCCCACGTATCTGGTGCAGCAACTGGGGTCTTCGCCCGAGGAATTCTTCAGTAATGTCTTTTTTACGTATAGCCACGATCGGGCGATTGAATCGGTTGCCGCCGGTATTGCCGATGGCGCAGCCGTAGATAGTCTGGTGCTGGAGTACCTGCTCAAACGGAAGCCTGATCTGCGGGATCGCATTAAGATCATTCAGCGCTCTCCTGCTTTTGGCGTACCGCCAGTGGTGGTGCCTCCTGACATGCCTCCCCGTCAGGTCGCTTTGTTGCGTGAAGCATTGCTCACCATGCATGAAAATGCGCAGGGACAGGCGATCCTGGCCGATCTGGGCATCGATCGTTTTGTAACCGTGACCGATGAAGTCTATGATGGCGTGCGCAAACTGGTTCGTGAGACGACCTTGCAATGACATCCCTTGTGCGTAAGCTGATCTCCATGACAGACGGAAGCTCCCGGTGGATGCGAATCTGGAAATTTGTGGGAGCTGTAAGTGTACGTACCAAGATCATGGGGATCGTGCTCACGTTGACGGTTCTGTTAGGTGTGGTTGTGACATTGCAGGTGCGCGTGGTGATGCGCAATGTTTTTCTGTCTGAACTGGATAACCGCGGCGCTTCTGTGGCCAGCGATCTGGCCGCGCGCAGCGTCGATCCCATTTTGCTGAACGACAATTATGCCCTCTACGAGCTCCTGAATGCGACTGTACGGAATCATCCTGACGTCCTGTATGCATACATTGTCTCACCTCAAGAACAGGTACTGGTACACACGTTTGGCGAAGCCGGATTCCCGGTAGATTTGTTGACCGCGGTGCACACTGGCGTCTCGCAGAGCCTGAACGATAATGTAACCAGACGGCAGTTCCGCACGGATGAGGGGATCGTGCACGACTTTGCGGCGCCCATTTTCGGTGGCCGGTCCGGCGAGGTGCATCTGGGCATGACAGAGACGCGGCTGTTGGGGATCGTGAATGCCGTGACCGGCCAGATGTTGCTCACCACGCTGGCGGTCGCCCTGGCAGGCATCATGGCGGCGATTTTCCTCACCTGGTTGTTGACGCGGCCGATTCTGAGCCTGGTGGAAACCACAAAACAGGTCGGCAAAGGCGATCTCAGCGCCAGGGCGTCCCACTGGGCCGATGACGAAATCGGCATGCTGGCCGATGCTTTCAATCACATGGTGCAGGAATTGGAACTCAGCCGCATTAATCTGGCCGAGGAGGAGGCGGCACGCCGGCGTCTGCTGGAGAAACTGATTCTGGCCCAGGAGGATGAGCGCAAGCGCATCGCCCGCGAGTTGCATGACGGCGTGGGGCAGGCGCTGACATCGCTGACCGTCGGCATGCTTTTGTTGAATCAGGCCGAAGACAGGGAGCAACTGACTGCACAAACCCAGGCTTTGAGCCACACCGCTCGCGAGACCCTGGAGCAGGTGCGTCTCCTGGGCCGCCAGTTGCGCCCCAGTGTGCTGGATGATCTGGGGCTGGGGGCAGCGTTGCAGCGCTACCGCGAGGAATTCGTGCGGCTTTACCCCGGCATCGCCGTCGACTTGCATTGCGATCTACCTCTACGCATGGACCCGGTCATTGAAACGGCCCTTTATCGCATCATTCAGGAAGGCATGACCAATGCCGCCCGGCACAGTGAGTGCAGTACGGTCAGTGTGTTGATCTCCCGACGGGCCGATCACGTTCAGGTCATTATCGAAGACGACGGGAGAGGATTTGATCCCCTGCAGGAGCGTCGTCAGGGCCGTAGTGTGGGCATTCATGGCATGCAGGAGCGGGCGGAATTGATCGGCGGTCGCCTGGTGATCGAAAGCGGGCAGGATGGGACAACCATTTATGTGGATGTAGATCTTTCGCAGGGAGAGCCACCATGACAAGGATTTCCAGGATTTTATTGGCCGATGATCATGCCGTGCTGCGCGCCGGCCTGAAGTCATTGCTGAATGCACAACCCGACATGAAGGTGGTCGGTGAGGCGGCCGATGGCTTCGACTGCGTGGAGCAGGCTGTGCTATTGCACCCCGACGTGATATTGCTCGATATCAATATGCCCCACTGCAACGGTCTGCAGGCATTGCAGAGCCTACGCCAGCAGGTGCCCTCGGCCCGCGTACTGGTGCTGACGATGCACGACGATGCTGAATATTTGCGGCAGGTGTTGGCTGATGGCGGCGCCGGCTATGTGCTCAAGCAGGCCGCCAGCGAAGAATTGCTGGCCGCCATCCGGGCGGTGGTGGGCGGCGGTGTTTATCTGCATCCCCAGCACACCAGGATACTCCTCGAAGATCAGATGGACCAGGCGCAAAACAGGCCGGGCTCCCTCCAAAGCCCTGCCGAAGAACGTTATCGGCAGCTCAGTGAACGCGAGGCCGAGGTGTTCAGGCTGGTGGCGCTGGGACATCGCAACAGTGAGATTGCAGATATGCTCAGCCTCAGCGTGAAGACCGTGGAGACGTATAAATCGCGACTGATGCACAAGCTGGGACTCAACAGTCGGGCCGGGTTGGTGCGTCTCGCCCTCGAACTGGGGCTACTCGATCAATCATCCTAGTACTCCGGTAGTCAGACATTTGTCCGCATAGCTAAAAAGCCTTGTCTTTGCGGGTGTCGATTTGCTCAGGAGGCAGACGGGAGACGGGAGACGGGAGACAGGAGACGGGAGACAGGAGACAGGAGACGGGAGACGGGAGACAGGGAGTAGGGAGCAGACCCGGTTTACGGGTTTACCTATCTACTTATCTTGTCTACCAACCCGCTTGCCTCCCCTGGGCGCGGCTCCGCGTGAATGGCCTTCCTGGTGCCGGCTTGCCCAGGTTGGGGTGTTGTAAGGGAATTCCCTGACAGAATCGCCGAATTGTCCTGAATTCCCTGACAACGAATCAAGGATTTCCGGCTACCGCCCGCCTTATTATCACACTACAATGGAGATGTGAACATGGTTCGCATCTCCGAGCCTTTTTGCCTACCGGTCGGATTGACTGGCCCATGGCATATTGGCCGATAGGGTAACAGGGGAAACGCTGTTGCCTGCCGCATTGCAAAGGAGATGTCAGTCCTTTCCGACTGGCATCTTTTTTATTCTCCCCTCATCTCATTTCCTTTTTCGCAGTCGCCTTAGGAGGAAGAGCCTCATGCCTGATCTGCTTGAAAAGCAAAACGTCTTCGTGCAAATGCAAGAAGACATCAAACGGGCACTGCAAAAGCCGGTGGATGAACGTCGCTGGGTTATGGTCATTGACTTGCGCAAGTGCGTGGGCTGTAGTGCCTGCACCATCAGCTGTGTAGCTGAAAACAAGCTGCCGCCTGGTGTGGTCTACCGCCCCGTACTTGAAAGCGAGATCGGCACCTATCCCAACGTCACTCGCCGCTTTATGCCCCGTCCCTGCATGCAGTGTGATGAACCACCCTGTGTGCCCGTCTGTCCCGTTCACGCCACCTGGAAACGCCCGGATGGCATCGTCGCCATCGATTATGAGCAGTGCATTGGCTGTCGCTATTGCATCACCGCCTGCCCGTACTCGGCCCGCACCTTCGACACCGGTCATACCTACGACGAAGGCACGCCTGAGCAGATGGTGTACGAATTGCTGACCAACTTCGAGTACGGCCAGGGGTGGGATCGTGAAAGCGAAGGATCGCCCATCGGCAATGTCCGCAAGTGCCATTTCTGCCTGCATCGCCTGGAAGAGGGCGAATTGCCAGCCTGTGTGACGACCTGCATGGGTGTGGCCAATTACTTTGGCGATGCCAACGATCCCGATAGCATTGTCGCCAAGCTCATCTCACGGCCGAATGTCATTCGCCTGAAAGAAGAGATGGGAACCGAGCCCAAGGTCTACTACCTGGTATAAACGGAGGATATCATGTCTAAAACTGTGCAACGTATTGTCTGGGTAGCAGCCATTGTTGGCTTTGTCGTTGGTCTGTATGGCCTGTGGCTGCGGGTCTCGGTTGGCCATCAGGCAGCCAATTATGGCTCGTATGTACCGTGGGGGCTCTGGGTCGCCGGTTATATTTACTGCATTGGCCTCAGCGCCGGCGCTTTCCTCATGTCCACCCTCGTGTACGTCTTCCGCATCGAACGTCTGAAAAGTATCGGTAAGCTGTCCCTGTTCACGGCTCTGGTCAGCCTCTTCGCCGCTCTCTTCATGATCTGGCTGGACCTGGGGCATCCGGAACGGGCGTACAAACTGGTACTCAACACCAACTTCCGCTCCATCATGGGCTGGATGATATGGCTCTACGCCGCCTACTTTATTCTGCTGTTGGTGGAATTGTGGTTCGCCATGCGCGCCGATCTGGTTGCCTGCAGCGATGATGCCGGTCTGCGCGGGAAGTTGTGTCGATTCCTCAGCTTCGGCAAGACCGATACATCCGAGGCTGCTCGCACTGCTGACGCCAACATCCTGCGGGTGTTGGGCGCCATCGGCGTTCCTCTGGCCGTGGCCTTCCACGGCGGTGTCGGCGCCCTGTTCGGCGTGGTGGGGGCTCGCCCCTACTGGAACAGCGGCCTCACCCCGATCATGTTCCTGGTGGGAGCGCTGGCGTCCGGCGGCGCCTTGCTGACCTTTGTCGTGGCCTTTTGGGGGCCCAAGGTCGGCAGCGAGGAACACCGCAAGGTCGTCGTGTTCCTGGGCCAGATCGTGCTGGGCCTGCTGCTCTTTGATCTGTTGCTGGAATGGGCGGAATACTCCATCTCATTGTATTCAGCCGTGCCCGCCGAGGCCGAGAGCCTGCGCCTGGTTCTCTTCGGCGATTACTGGTGGGTCTTCTGGATCGTTCACCTGCTCATCGGAGCTGTCGTACCCATCCTGCTCCTCGTCTTCCGCGGTCGCTCTGTAGGGGCTGTGGGCCTGGCTGGCGCCCTCATCGCCATCACCTTCCTCAGCGTCCGCCTCAACATCGTTCTGCCGGCCCTGGCGGTTGAAGAACTGGAAGGTCTGCGAACAGCATTCACCGGTCCCGGGTTGACGTTTGCTTACAGCCCCAGTCTCATGGAATGGCTGTTCTTCATCTGGACCATCTCCCTGGCCGGATTGGGTTTTCTCATCGGCTATAAGCTGCTGCCGATTGTGCGCACCAAGGAGGTAGCGTGATGACAGAAAAACTGAAGCTTCAACAGGCGACTCCCCAGTCGCAATCTGAGAATGGGAAGTCCGGCGCTTTGGATATGACCCGTCGCGACTTCATGAAGACAAGTGCTCTGGTTGGCGGCGCCGCTGCCATGGCCGGAGGCCTGCCGTGGCTCACCAACAAGGTGTCGGGGAGCCTGAGTCCTGCTGTGGCCCACGCGCAGGGCGGCAGCACCTATCCCCTGAACAAGCCCGAAAACGTCATTTACAGCATCTGCCTGAACTGCCACACGGCCTGTTCCCTGCGGGCCAAGATCCAGGATGGCGTCCTGGTCAAGATCGACGGCAATCCCTACAGTCCCATGAACTTGCTGCCGCATCTGCCCGAGGATACAAGTTTGGCCGATGCTGCCAAGGTCGACGCCAAGATCTGCCCCAAAGGGCAGGCGAGCGTCCAGATCGCCTACGATCCCTACCGGGTACGCAAGGTGCTCAAGCGCGCCGGCAAGCGTGGTGAAAACAAGTGGCAGAGCATCTCCTTCGATCAGTTCATCGACGAGGTGGTGAACGGCGGGGACCTGTTCGGCGAAGGCCACGTAGACGGCCTCAAGGACATCTACAAGCTGCGCGATCCGGATCTGTCGAAGGCATTGGCCAGCGATGCCGCTGCCGTGGCCTCAGGTGACCTGAGCCTGGATGAGTTCAAGTCCAAACACGCTTCTCATCTCGACCTGCTCATCGATCCCGACCATCCTGATCTGGGGCCTGTCAACAACCAGTTCGTATTCATGGGCGGCCGCATCGAACATGGCCGCAAGGAGCTGGCCAAGCGCTTTACCTACCACGGTTTTGGCTCCACCAACTTCTACCTGCATACCACCATTTGCGAGCAGAGCCATCACATTGCCACCAAGATGATGTCGGGCAAGACCCACTTCAAGCCCGATTTCCTCAACAGCGAATTTGTCATCTTCTTCGGTACGGGCGCTTTCGAGGCC
>JAJRXO010000637.1 GCA_024276255.1 Chloroflexota bacterium
GATGCCATCATTGCCTTTTTACTGCCCTTTATCTTCGGCATGTTTTTCGTGTTCATCGTCATGGGATCTGCAGGCTATCTCCTGCAAGCCGTGTCAGCGGAGAAAGAAAACCGCATGGTGGAGATCATGTTCACATCCACATCCCCCTGGCAGCTCATCGCCGGCAAGGCCGTGGGGCTGATGGCGGTCTCGCTGACCCAGGTGGTGATCTGGGTCACAGCGGGTCTGGTGGGACTGAATGTAGCGGCCCAGCGTTTCGAATTCTTGCAGGGAGCGCATATGCCGTGGTCCGCGCTGGGCATAATCGTCCTGTATTTTGTGCCCACGTATGCCGTGGTAGCGGCCCTGATGATCAGCATTGGCAGCATCACCAACGAGATCCAGCAGGGGCAACAGATCGCCGGTTTGCTGAATCTGCTTTTTATCGCCCCCTTCTTCTTCATCGTCCTCATTTTCACCGACCCCGAAAGCCCGTGGCTGACATTTTTAACCCTTTTCCCCACCACCGCCCTGACGACCATCGCCATGCGCTGGGGAAGCAGCAGCATCCCCCTGTGGCAAATGGTGTTGAGCTGGTCGCTGTTGGTGGGCACCGCCTGGGGTTGCACCCTGATCGCTTCACGCGTATTCCGCACGGCCATGCTATCCTATGGCCAGCCGTTTTCTATGTCGGGTCTGTGGCGCACGCTGCGCCAGGGAGACTGAGCTATGCGATCTGTTGCACTCGTCATCTGGCATGAAATCCGCGTTACGCTCAGCAAGCGGGTATACTGGATCATGACCTTCCTGCTGCCAGCTTTCATCCTCATCGGCACCTTCATTCCTCAGATCGTGGCCGGTGACTCGCTGGAAGAGGATCCACTGACTGCAATGCAGAGCTCCATTCAGCACATCGGGGTGGTTGATGCCCCGGGGTTGATCCAGGAGCTGCCGCCCGGCCTGCCTTCAGACCTGATTATAATCTATGACAACGAAGCCCCTGCCAGGGCCGATATGACGGCCGGTGAACTTGATCAGTTGTTCATCATGGACGCTGACTTTGTGAACAATGGTGGGGTAACGGCCATTGGCAAGGGCAACAATATGTTCAGCAATCTGGGCAGTGAAGACCTTCTCAGCTACATTGTGGCCTATAACCTGACCGGAGATCCAGCCACGGCGGCTCTGCTCGTGGATCCGCTGCCACGTGTTACATACACAGACCTGGCCTCACCCACAAAAGTCGATCACGGCGATGATGCCGCCAGTAGTTTCGTGCCCTTTATCATGATGTTTGTGCTTTTCTTCGTGATCACCATTACGGCAGGCTTCATGTTGCAAAGCGTGGCCAAGGAGAAAGAGAATCGCACCATGGAGGTGCTGCTCCTGAGCCTGTCGCCGAAACAGTTAATGCTGGGCAAGGTGCTGGGCCTGGGGAGTGTAGCCCTGGTGCAGATGATGATCTGGATGTTGGGCGCGCGCACGGCCCTTATGCGTAGCGCCGACCTGCTATCTCTGCCAGCGGATCTCACCCTGCCGATCTCGTATCTGGCCCTGGTGCTTGTCTTTTTCCTTCTGGGCTATTTTCTGTACGCGGCCATGCTGGGCATGATGGGCGCGCTGGCCCCCAATGTGCGCGAGGGGACGCAATTCACGTTTATCATCATCTTCCCCCTGCTCCTGCCGCTGTGGCTGAACAGCATCTTCAGCACCGCACCCAACGGCACTCTGGCCGTCATCCTCAGCCTGATTCCGTTCACAGCGCCTACGGGTATGGTAGCGCGCATGGCCATCACGACGGTGCCAGCCTGGCAGGTCGTGCTCAGCCTGCTGGGCTTGCTGGCGACAACCTATTTCTTCGTATCGCTGGCAGCCCGCTTTTTCCGCGCCGACGTCCTCCTGTCGGCCAGGAGTTTGCACTGGCGACGTTTACAGCAAGAGATTCGCGGCCTGTTCGTGGCCCAATCGTAGCGCCTTCGCGGGGCAGGCGTCGAGTTTGGCCACGATGCCGCTGCTAAGATGATAGAAGAATCACACGTCCGTTTGCACCCCGGGCCAGTAAGGTGCTCGTTAACTTATGTCAACCGTGAACCCCCAGGTAACTGCCTCTTCCATGGCGGCTGTACGTCGGCTGCGCGGGCCGGCGTTGACGCTGTTGTTGGCCGCTGTGGTGGTAATGTGGGCAATGTGGCGCTGGTTGGGCCCCCTGCCCCAGGTGCAAACGCTGGATCAACGTCAGCCGGCACCGGCCATTTACATTGAGGATCACAACGGACGCCTGCTGTATGAAATCGCGGATCCGGCCCGCGGCAAATATGCCCCCGTGTCCCTAGACACAGTTCCTCTGCATTGTCAGCAGGCCATTCTGGCCACTGAGGATCGCCATTTCTACCAGCATCCAGGAATTGATTGGCAGGCCATCCTGCGATCGCTGTGGGCCAACTGGCGGGCCGGGGAAACGGTGCAGGGCGGGTCGACCCTCACGCAGCAGCTTGCCCGTATCCTCCTGCTGGACAGCAGCGAACGCTACGAGCGTACGTTGCGCCGTAAACTGCGCGAGGCCTTACTGGCCTGGCAATTGGAACGACACTACAGCAAGGATGAGATACTGAACCTGTACCTGAACAATGTCTATTTTGGCCACTACGCCACCGGCATTGAAGCCGCAGCCCAGGCCTATTTCGGTCGACCGGTGCGCGAGCTGGACGTGGCCCAATGTGCCATGCTGGCCGGCCTGCCGCAGTTCCCGGCCGGATACAATCCCATCGAGCATCCGCAAGCAGCCAAAACACGACAGCAACAGGTGCTCAAACTGATGGTGGAAGCCGGAATGCTGTCGGCAGGGGACGCGAAACGGGCGGGCGACGAGCCCCTGCACTATGCCAGCACGCCCTTCCCGATCACGGCACCGCATTTCGTGTTCTTCGTGCAGAGCCAACTGGAGACGGCCCTGGGCCGACAGCGACTGGCGCAGGGAGGCCTGCGGGTGATCACCACCCTGGATGTGGATCTGCAGATGGAGGCCGAGCGCGTGATCCGTCGCCGCCTGGCTGAGCTCAACCAGCCTCAGGCGGATCTGCCAGCGCAGCGGCGGGCTGAAAATGCCGCCCTGGTGGCCATGGATGCGCACACAGGGGAAATTCGGGCCTGGGTGGGCAGCCCCGATTATTTCAACCCGGACATCGCTGGTGCAGTGAACGGTGCTCTGGCCCTGCGTCAGCC
>JAJRXO010000638.1 GCA_024276255.1 Chloroflexota bacterium
CGACCCGGCTGAGGCCCTTGAGCTCGATCGCCTGACAGGCCACGTCACCTTCGATCATGTGCGCTTTGGCTATAAGCCCGACAAGATCGTGATCAAAGACTTCTCGGTCGATGTAAAGCCCGGTCAGAAGATCGCCATTGTGGGGCCCACCGGCGCCGGCAAGACCACCATCGTCAAGCTGCTCATGCGCTTCTACGATGTGACCGACGGCGCCATTCTCATCGACGGGCATGATATCCGCCAGTTCCGCCGCACCGACCTGCGCCGGCGCTTCGCCATGGTATTGCAGGACACCTGGCTGTTCAATGGCACGATCGCAGACAACATTCGCTATGGTCGAGATGATGCCGATCAGGAAGAAATCATCGCTGCCGCCAGGGCAGCCAGCGTCGACCACTTTGTGCGCACTCTGCCCGAAGGCTATCAGATGGTGCTAAACGAAGAAAGCACCAACATCTCTCAAGGGCAAAAACAGCTGCTTACGATTGCCCGTGCCATTCTCGCTGACCCCGACATCCTCATCCTCGACGAGGCCACCAGCTCAGTGGACACCCGCACGGAGTTGCTGATCCAGGAAGCCATGGACCATCTCATGACCGGTCGCACCAGCTTTATCATTGCCCATCGCCTTTCCACCATCCGTAATGCCGATCTCATCCTGGTGATGAACGAAGGTGATATCGTGGAACAGGGCACCCATGAGGAATTGCTGGCCCGCGGCGGTTTCTACGCCGAACTGTACAATAGCCAGTTCGAACTGGGTGACATCGATCTGGAAGTTGCGGCCGTGTGATCGCATCCCTTCCTCCCTTACCCCGGCAGACAGCGCCATCACTCTGCCGGGGTTTATTTTTGCATCTTCGGTAGATCACGGATGTACCGGGCGCTTGCTCTGCGTGCGCTCTCCGCATCCGTGATGCGGAGAGACTCAAGCCAATCAAATATCTGATCACACCCTGCTATTGACACTGTGTCAATTAAGTCGATGGCACTGCCCCCCTCTAGCTCCCCCCGACGCTCCGCTTTCGGGGGGAGGAGTCACCAGTTGCTGCAACCAAGCTGCACTGCATGGACGCGCGGATGACAAAGGCTGCAAAGTAATCCAGGCCGTACCTCCCTGACCGCAGACGGCAGCGCCGACTCAACTGATACAGTCTCCCTGCTTTCCCACACTGTTGACATCATCGACCATCGATGATAAAGTAGAAACAGGAGAGAGCAGGGACATCACCGCCAGCCCCCTATTGGGAGACATCATGATGACAAAGTCATACGCGCCCAAAGCTCTCGCTTTCATCCTGAATCTGTTTGTTCTGCTCGCCGTGGCAGCCGGTGTTTCTTCCGCCCCGGCCACCATCATCCCCTCGGATCGGCGAATCAACTGGAACCCCGGGGTCAGCGGGAATATCCCCTATCTGTCGGTGGTCAACAGCGTCACCGATTTCGGCGCCGTGGCCAACGACCCGGCCGTCGACAGCCGTGCCGCGTTTCAGGCGGCGATCGATGCGGCGGCCGCCGCAGGTGGCGGCGCCGTGTTCGTCCCCGCCGGCACCTACTACATCAAGTCGGTCAACGGCAACCTCGCCGGCATCGAAATGCAGTCGGGGGTGGTGCTGCGGGGGGCCAGCCCCTATACCACGCATCTCGTGTTCGACTTCAGCGGCATCTCGCAGGAGGTGCAGGCCATACGCATCCTGGGCTGGCAGACCGGCAGCTTCGTGGCTGTGCAAGGCGGCTACAGCAAAGGCTCCACCTCGCTTACCCTGGCCAATGCATCCTCCTTCCAGGTCGGCGACTACGCTGAAATCGAACAGACCAACGATGCCAACATCAGTAATGATTCGTGGGCTCTGAACGCTGTGGGGGAAATCGTTAAGGTGGTGGGAGTCAGTGGCAACAATATCACCCTGGCAGAGCCACTGCACTACGATTACAAGGCCAGTCTCTCTCCCAGGATGCGCACGATCGACATGCTGCACGACACAGGCCTGGAAAGGCTGCACCTGCGCCGCGCCGATTCCGGTCCCGGCCA
>JAJRXO010000639.1 GCA_024276255.1 Chloroflexota bacterium
CACAGCATTGGTAGAGGTGTTCGCTTCGTAAACAGGACACAGATTGGTGTCAATGGTGACCCGTAGCACAGTAGACCAGGAACACAGTAAACCAGGAGCCCAGAAGACCAGGCCGGTTGGGGGAGGCGCCGCCCACCCCCGGTTTTCCGGTTTCCTGGTCTGCCCTGGCCCGGCATGGGGCTGAACTTGAGCATCATTAACACACATCAAGTACATCTTGGGGAGGAGTCCTGTATGGGCGTTACGCAATACGCAGTACGCAACACGCAATACGAAACACGCCTGGCTTTCCCGCCGGATTCGCCATCCGGCCGGCATGGCCTCATCCGCCCCGACGATCAGGTTGGCCCGCCACGAAGTATTTTGGCCAATGTCTGGGCGAGTTCGTCCGGATCGGGTGGCTTCAATAAGTGGGCGCTGAGGTTCTGTGTTTGTGCGATCTTGAGTTGTTCGTCCTGGATATAACCGGTTAACAGAACGAACGGTAACTGCCAGCCTCGTTCTCTCATTGCGAACAGGAGAGCAACCCCACCCAGCTTGGGCATGGCAATATCACTCAGGACGAGGTCGATTTGCTGCCGTTGCTCTTCCAGGATCGCCAATGCTTCCTCACCATTGGCCGCCTCTATCACCTGATATTGCAATTGCTGCAGCAGCTGCACCATAACCGTACGTACGGCCATGTCGTCCTCCACAAGGAGGATGCGCTCACCACGACCCTGGATTTCCGGCAACACCACCAGGGAGGCCTGGTATTCGGCCGGGGTTTGTTGCGCGGGCAGGTGAATGGTAAAGGTCGTGCCCTTCCCCACCTCGGACTCCACGTCAATGTACCCATCATGTTGGCTGACAATGCCAAAGACCTGCGACAGGCCCAGTCCGGTGCCCTGGCCGGGCCTCTTGGTGGTGAAGAACGGCTCGAAAGCATGCTCCAGGACATCGGGCGGCATGCCCGCTCCCGTGTCTGACACCGTGAATTTGATCCAGGAACCTGTTTTCAGCTCAGACCGAGGTGGTGCTACTTCGGCGTCGTAGGCGACGCGCTCCAGGGAGAAGATCAAGAATCCTCCCTCGGGCATGGCCTGGCTGGCATTGATCGCCAGATTGGCGATCATCTGTTGCAGGCGTGTGGGATCAGCCTCCAGCCAGTATTCCTTTTCGCTGTCATAGGTGAAACTGATTTCGATATTCGAGGGTATTGTGCGTCGCAGCAGCTGAATATGTTCCTTCAACAAAGGCGCCAGGTTGATCGGCTGCACCGACAGTGCTGACTGCCGGCTGAAATCCAGGATCTGCTGGATGAGTTTCGTGGCATGCCATGCCTGGTGATTGATCGTCTCTATCCACTCCCGTTCGGTGGGCGGGATATTTTCACAGCGCAGGAGCAACTGGGTGTACAGCACGATCACGGCCATGACGTTGTTGAAATCATGGGCAATGCCAGAAGACAGTTGCCCCAGAGCAGCCAGCCGCTCCTGCTGACGAAGCTGGGCCTGCACCAGGCGCTGCCCCGTCACCTCGGTGATGACCAGCACCCAATGCGCCGCTGAAGAGCCTCTGTGCAATGCCCGCGCTATGATTTCGAAGACACGATTCTCGTGCTTCACTTCATGCCAGCGCCCCTTCGGAGGTGAGCTGAGCAGTTCAAAGAGGGAGCGATCCCCCACATGGGTGATCACTTCGCCCATACCCACGCCGGTCAACACGTGTAAGACTTTCTCAGCAGCAGGGTTGACCATCAACACGCGTCCATCATTATCTATCACGACAACCCCACTGGGGAAAGCTTCCATGATCTCGCGCAGTTCCAATTCCTGGGCCTTGATATGTCTCTGCAACTGTCGTTGTCTTCGCTTCCCTTCTTCACCCGCTGTAATATCGCGGACATTGACTACCAGACCGCGCAGAGCCTCATTGTGCAGTAAATTCTGGGCATCGATTTCCAACCAGCGCCAACCGCCATCAGCATGGCGGAACCGGAGTTCTACGTGTTCGCTGCCCCCGGGCTGCATCAATATCTTTTGTAATAACTCCTGGGCGCCAGGCCGGTCATCAGGATGAATTTGCTCAAAAGGCAGAAAATCGACCACATCCTCGGCACGATATCCTGTCAGCCTGCTGGCAGCAGGGCTGCGATAGAGGACATTCGCGTATTCGTCAAGCACGAATATGCCGTCTCTGCTGTTTTCAATCAGGGCGCGAAAGCGTTCCTCGCTCAAAGCCAATTGTTGTTGCGCCAGTATGCGTTTAGTGATGTCATAAATAAAGGCGATGTATTTCCGTTGCGACGGCCAGAAGCTGGTCGTGATCTCCACATCGAACTGATGACCTTGCTTCGTTTTATGTCTGGTTTCGAAATGAGCTGTGCCAGTCTCTCTGATCTGTTGCAAAAGGCGCGCGATCTCTTCAGGACTTTGCTGAGCCTCCAGTTCGACTATCGAGCGCCCCAGCAGTTCCTCTCGCGTATAACCGGTCATCCGGCAGTAGGCGTCGTTGACATCCTCGATGATGCCATTTTCATCGGTGAGGCGGAAGCCAAACAGGGGCGCCGAGATCATCGTCCGGTATTGTTCCGCCAGGACTCTGATCTGTTCTTCGTCCTGTACATGTTCGCTGATGTCATGAATGATCGAAAAGAGCCGCTTTTTCCCTTGGATGTGGATGGGGATCGAATGCACTTCAATGGTGCGCTCTTCGCCCGATGCCAACCGGTGCGTAAAAATGAACCTGCTGCGTTGCTGTTGGACTGCTTCAGCCATTCTGGCAGCGATTTCGTCCGGCGCCGCAGTGTTGAGCTGGTCGATGGTCATGGCGCATAGCTGCACCCTGGAATAGCCATAAAACTGAGTCGCCGCCTCATTGGCATCGACGATCTGACCGCTCTCCGGATCAATCAAGAGCATCACCGCGCTGTGCGATTGAAATATCTGCGAAAAACGTCCGGCCCGTTCATGCAATTCTGCTCGCAACTGGACGCGTTCACTGACATCCTGCACGATGGCAACGGCGGTGCGTTTTCCTTCATGG
>JAJRXO010000640.1 GCA_024276255.1 Chloroflexota bacterium
CCGCGGGATGTTCTTGTAGTGAATGACGGCGTGTACGCCGGGCAATGCCCGCGCTTCGCTGTCATCGATGTCGATAATGCGGGCATGGGCATGGGGGCTGGTGAGCAGGCGGGCATAGAGCATCCCCCGCATCTCGATATCGTCCACAAACGCGGGATTGCCCTTGGCCAGTTTCAGGGCATCTATCTTGATCTCGGGCTTGCCCACCACCTGGGTGATTGGCGCTTCCGGCGCCACCACGAACTTGGGCAGTGTGATGCGTTGTGTCTGTACATCCCCATCGCTCTCTTCCGCCATGACAAGGGCGGGGGAATCATCCGCCGGGGGCAGGGTGAGCGGGCGTAAGACGTTGGGCTCAATCGGCGTGGGCTCCTCGCCTCGCAATACGGCCGCGGCCTCGAGGATTGCCTGCACCACCTTGACATAACCTGTTTCACGATCCAGAATGCCCGAGAGCGCGTCCCGTATCTCATCTTCTGTGGGATCAGGGTTGCGTTCGAGCAGGGCCTTGGCGGCCAGGATCATGGCCGGTGTAGCATAACCCGATTGGATGGCGCCGGTGCGCATGAAGGCTTCCTGGATGGGGTGAAGGCGGGTGCCCTGGGCCATGCCCTCGACGGTTTCGACGTGGTGGCCGTCGGCCTGCGCCGCCAGCAGCACATCCGAGCTGACGAGCTGGCCATCCAGCAGGATGGCGGCGGCGCCAGTTTCGCCGCTGTCGGAGCCGTAGCGCACGCTGTAGTAGCCATGACGCCGTAGCGCCCGCATCAGCGTTTCGTTGGTTTGCACGTGCCAGGTTTGGGACTGGCCGTTGATGGTGAGGTGGATTTGCATGATATTTATGCCCCCTGTGCGGATGAGAGCTGATCGGCCACACGTTGGTAGAGGACGCGGGCCATATGACGGCGATATTCGCTGCTGCCGCGGAAGTCAGTTGGCGGGGCGAGTTTGGCCAGGTCGGTGGGGTTGAGCAACACGGGGGTGGCGGCCACGCCGCAAAAGGCGAAGCGGAGCTGACCAGCGGCCGGGCGGCGGCCCACCACGGCCACAATGGGCGTGTCGGCAGGCGTGCGGGCAACGCGTTCGCAGGCGCCGATGCCGTCAGCCACGAAGCTGATCTCGGTGAGCAGGCCGTTCCCCAGATTTCCGGATACATCCGCCAGAAACTCGGCCAGGTCCAACTGACGACGGCCGCCGAGGCTGTGGATGCTGACTATAGCTTCGTGCACCAGCAGGGCGGCCAGCAATTCGCTATCGCTTGCCGCACCCACCACCACGCCGCCGAGGGCGCCCTGATTACGGAAGGTGTTGGGGCCGGCGCGACGGGCGCATGCGCGTACCAATGCGGGCAGGTTTGCATTTTCGACAAGGCTTTGCAGGCGGGTCATGGCGCCCACGTGGACGCGGTTTCCCCGGAATTGAATGCCCTCCAGCCCCAGGGCTTGCAGGTCCACCACGGCCTGCACATCCTGCGGGCGATGGGCGTTGAGATGGATGCCGCCTGCCAGCGCCGCGGTGGGGATGTCATGGCGGGCCAGCAGGTTCAGTGCCTGCGGCAGATCGGTTGGTCGGTGATATTCCTGTAAAACGGTCATAACAGACTCCTTTTGCGCCACCAGCTTTGCAGCTCGGCGGGCGTATCGAGCGGGCCCACATAGGCCAGGGTAAGGCGATCCGGGCGCCAGATATGGCGTGCCAGTTGCATGACATCGTCGGCGCTGACGGCATTGATGCGCTGCAATACATCGTCGA
>JAJRXO010000641.1 GCA_024276255.1 Chloroflexota bacterium
AGCAGGTTGACCAGGGTGCTTTTACCGGCGCCGCTGGCGCCAATCACGGCCACATGTTTGCCCGGCGGCAGTGTGAGGTTGAAATCGTGCAGGGCCAGTGGCTGGGAGTCTTCGTAGCCAAAGCTGAGGTGGATGAATTGCAGGTGGGGAGCAGAGGCAGGCAGGGGCAGTGTATCGGGGGGATCAGTTACCGCGGGCGGGGCGTCTATGATCTCGAACAGCCGGCTGGCCGCAGCCTGCGTGTGCTGCCAGAATTGCCAGCTGAGCGGCAAGGGCATCACCGCTTCGAACGCTGCCATAACGCCCAGCACAATCACAGCCATATCAACCCCATTCAGGGCATCCCCTCTCACCAGGGGCACGGCCACGGCCAGGGTGGCAGCCACGGTCAGCGACACCAGAAGGGTCATGGCGGCGTTCTGGGCAGCTTCCAGCCATTTCATGCGCCGTTGTCGTCGATACCAGGCTGTTTCGAGCGCCAGCAGATGTTGGCGGCGCATATCAGCCTGTTCGAAGATCAATATGTCGGCCAGCCCCTGCAGCATGTTGATTAGGGCGGCGCTGAGTGCAGCCTGGTGATCTGCCAGCTGACGGCCTGCTTTTCGCCCCAGCCGCTGCCAGGCCCAGGGCACCCCAATGCCTGCTGCGATATAAAATATGGCAAAAACAGCGGCCAGCAGCTCATGGTAAGCTGCCAGCACTCCCAGCATGAGCAGCAGAATAGCGACTGCCACCAGCGAGGGAGCCAGCACGCGCACAAAGAAATTCTCCAGCGCGGCTACATCGGCCACCATACGGCTCAGCAAGTCGCCGCTGCGATAACGCTGCAAGCGTGCTGGTGCCAGGATTTCCAGCCGATCATAAAACCAGACGCGGATATCCGCCAGCAATCGCAGGTTCACGTCGTGGCTGATCAGCCGCTCACCATAGCGGAAGATGCCACGACTGAGGCCGAAAAAGCGTACCCCGACAATCGCCACCTGCAGGGCGGCGATCGAGGGGTGCAACGCGGCCATGGCGATGATGAAAGCCCCGGTCATCATGAGACCGATACTGCTGCCCACAGTGGCGAACCCCAGGAACACAGCCACAGCCATGCGTCCTCGATAGGGGGCAATCAGCTGCTACAGCCGACGGACAATGGATGGATTCATGCGGGCCTTCCCACGGCCTGCAGTAGCTGGCGATACAGGCCCTGTTGCCTTTGCAGGGTGGCGTGATCGCCTTCCTGCACAATACGGCCCTGATCGACGACGAGAATGCGATCGGCATGCCGCACCGTGGCCAGGCGATGGGCGATCATAATGGTGCTGCGCCCTGTCAGCAATGCTCGCAGCGCCCGCTGAATGAGGGCCTCGGTGGCCGGATCAAGGTGTGCCGTGGCTTCATCAAGCAGGATCAGGGGGGCGCCCTTGAGAAATGCGCGGGCCAGGGCGATGCGTTGTGCCTGTCCGCCGCTGAGCCGGGCGCCGTGCTCACCCAAAACGGTTTCATAGCCCGCGGGCAGGGCGGTGATAAAACCATGGGCCTCTGCCTGGCGGGCGGCCGCTTCCACCGCCGCATCGTCGGCAGTGGGCCGGGCCAGGCGGATGTTTTCGGCGATGCTCGCTGGCAGAAGATACGGCTGTTGTGGCACCCAGGCGATCTGTTGCCGCCATGCTGATAAGTCGATCTGGTCCAGAGGCGTGCTTCCCACCGTAATGCGGCCCTGCGATGGCGCCACAAAGCGCAGCAGGCAATGCAGCAGGGTCGATTTACCGGCGCCGCTGGGGCCAACCAGGGCCAGCACCTCCCCGGCCCGTAAACAGAAATCAACGTGTTCGAGCGCCGGCAGATCGCGACCGCTGTAGTGCACAGACACATCATGAAAGCAGATGTCTGCCGGAAGCGGAGGCTGAGAGATGGCTGCGCGCGGGGAAGAATGTGTCCCTACGGGAGTGCGGATCTGCAGGATGGCGAAAATTCGCTGCGCCGCGGCCACGCCGTTCATGCCGGCGTGAAACCGCGTCCCCAACTGGCGCAATGGCAGGTAATAATCGGGCGCCAGGATGAGCAGGAAGAAGGCCTGCTCGAATGCCATGCGGCCATACAGTGTGCGCAACCCGATCTCCACAGCGATGACAGCGATGCTGATC
>JAJRXO010000642.1 GCA_024276255.1 Chloroflexota bacterium
CTCCGGGCCATCGCTGCGGCCAGCCGAGTGCCCGTGCTCAACATGCAATGCGATCTGTACCATCCCCATCAGATCCTGGCCGACTTGCAGACCATCATCGAGAAGAAAGGCGATCCCCGCGGTAAAACCATCACCGTGAGCTGGGCCTACGCTTCCAGCTACTCCAAACCCATCAGCGTACCGCAAAGCCTGATCCTGCTGATGACACGCTACGGAATGAACGTTCGCCTGGTACGGCCCCCCGAATTCAAGCTCATGCCCGATATTGTGGAACAGGCCCGCGAAAACGCCCGCAAACATCACGGCAGTTTCGAAATCATGGACGATTTTGAAGCCGGTATGCGCGACAGCGACATCATCTACGCCAAGAGCTGGGGACCGCTGCTCACTACCACCGATCCCGAAGAAGGGAAACGCATCATCGACCAGTATAAAGACTGGATCACCAACGAACGCCGCATTGCCATGGCCAAAGATGACGCCATCTACATGCATCCCCTGCCCGCGGACCGCAATATCGAGGTCACCGACGGCGTAATCGATGGCCCGCACTCTGTTGTATTCGACCAGGCTGAGAATCGCCTCCATGCCCAAAAGGCCGTCATGGCGTTGACGATGGGATAAGGAAAGGAATAAGGATAAAAGCAGACAAGGATAAAAGCAGACAAGGACAAAAGTAGACAAGGATAAAAGGGCAAAGGAGATGCTATAGACAAGGACAAGAATGTCATGTCCCCTCCAAGCGCTAAGCAAAGTCAAGTTCACTATGATGGTGGTTTCGAGAATCTGAAATGCTGGCAACTTGCCCGTCAACTTATGCGGGCTTGCCATCACATGGCGGATGCATTACCTCCTTCTGAGCGCTACGATCTAAGTTCACAGATACGCCGCTCCTCCAAAAGTGGCATGGCGAATATCAGCGAAGGATTCGGACGCTATCATTACCTGGATAGTTTGCGTTTCTATTACATCGCGCGTGGATCGATCAACGAGACCATCAATCACATCATCACGGCACATGATCTGAATTACATCAATCAGGAACAGTTTCAGGCGCTTTACGAGCTAGGCCGTGAGGCAGAACGAACCTTGAATGGATACATCAACTACATTCGACGATGTCAACAGGGAGCCCAAGAATACGGTCATAGTTTTCTTACAGAAACACTTCCGAGTTATGACGTGCCATTTCAGAACTTAGACGAGTAGCCATGGCAATATTGTCTTCTTGTCCAGTGCATGAGGCGAAAGAATAAAAGCAGCAAGGCCCTGCGACATAAGTACCATCTCTTCCTCCTTCCCCTTTGCTTCATTTCTCCTTTCACCCTTTTATTCTTTCGCCCTTTTACCCTTTTCACCTTTTACCCTTTTACCCTTTTTACCCCTCCCCCCTCTCCCACTTCATACATCCCAAGTCACACATAAGGTAACCATCTATGAACCCCACACCCAAAACCGCCGTCATCGCCATTGGCGGCAATTCACTCATCAAAGATAAGCAACACAAGACAGTCGAAGACCAATACAAGGCTGCTGGAGAAACCGCCCTGCACATCGCCAAGATGATCAAAGACGGCTGGAACGTGGCCATTGGCCACGGCAACGGCCCGCAGGTTGGCTTTATTCTGCGCCGCTCCGAACTGGCCGCACACGAACTGCACGAGATACCCCTGGATGTGTGCGGCGCCGACACCCAGGGTGCGATCGGCTATGCCCTGCAACAGAATCTTTATAACCATTTTCTGGACATGGGCATCGATAAACACGTGACCACCGTGGTCACGCAGGTGGAAGTCAGCGCCGACGACCCGGCATTCCAGAACCCCACCAAACCCATTGGCTCGTTCATGGACGAAGCGCAGGCCATGCGCCGTCGTGAACAGGATGGCTGGGACGTGGTCGAAGATGCAGGCCGAGGTTGGCGCCGGGTCGTCGCCTCACCGCGGCCCAAACGAATCGTGGAAGAAGTGGCCGTCAAACGCCTGCTGGAAGCTGGTATCATCGTCATCACCGTCGGCGGCGGCGGCATCCCCGTGGTTGCCGACGAAAACGGCAAGCTACGCGGTGTGGCTGCTGTGATCGACAAGGACTTCGCTTCCAGTCTCCTGGCCACCCGCCTGCAGGCCGATGTGTTCATCATCAGCACGGCAGTGGAAAAAGTGGCTCTCAACTTTGGCAAGCCCAACCAGCAATGGCTGGATCACCTGACGCTGGCCGAGGCCAAGGCCTACCTGGCCGAGGGCACTCACTTTGCCAAAGGCAGCATGGCCCCCAAGATCCAGGCCGTGATCAACTTCCTTGAAGCCGGCGGAGAGAAAGCCATCATTACCGATCCCCCCAACATCACCCGCGCCCTGGCAGGTGAGACGGGAACGATTATCACTAGATCGTGAGGTGGTGAGAGAAGAGATCAGGAAGTTAGGAAACCAGGTGACTAGGAAACTAGGAAACCAGGAAACTAGGTAACTAGGAAACCAGGAAATTAGGAGACGAAGCGCCCTTGGAGGAAACATGATGACTAACTATTTGCCCCCGAGTTCTCCGTCTGGCCAGCGTGGTTTTGAAGATTTGCATTTTTACCAGCAGGCATTGGAGTTGGTCAGTATGTCTTATGCTCTGGCGAAGAAGTTGCCGCCGGAGTAACGGTACAATATGGCTGACCAGATCAGGCGCGCTTCTACCAGTGTCACTAACAATATCGCCGAAGGATACGGGCGTTTTCACTTCGCAGATAAGCTTCGTTTCTTTTTCATCGCCCGCGGTTCGCTGGCAGAAACATTGAATATCTTCATCACGGCCAACACTGTGGGTTATTGCGAAAAAACGAAAGTTGATGACGTCCGTCAACTTACTCATAGCATCACCCGGGGATTGAATGGTTACATCGCCTATGTTCGCAAACAACGGCAGGGCGCTGATCTGTTCGGCTCAGTGGCCTTGAGAGAAGACGCACCTGTCTACATTTTTGACCCGTCCGCTTGGGACGAAGAAGAAAACAACGAATAAGCTCTCCTGGTTTCCCTCTTCCCTGGCCCCCAATTTCCTAGTCTCCCAATCTCCTGGTTTCCCAACCTCCCAACCTCCCAGTCCCCAAGCTTATGTAACACCTTTTTTTTCATTCAAGGACTACCTTATGGATCATATCAAACATCTCAAATGCGTCATCTGCGGCAAAGAATATCAGCCCGATGAAGTCGATTACATTTGTCCAGACCACGGCGCTGAGGGCATTCTCGATGTCGTGTATGATTACGAATTCATTGCCCAAACATTCACCCGCGACAAACTGGCTGCCAATCCTGATCCGACCATCTGGCGCTACAAACCGCTATTGCCGGTGGAACCCGATTCACCGGTACCGCCGCTTTCGGTGGGAGGCACCCCCCTGTACGACGCGCCCCGCCTGGCCGAAGAGCTGGGACTGAAGCACGTCTGGGTGAAAGACGATGGTCGGGAACCGACCGCCTCCTTCAAGGACCGCGCCAGCGCCATCGCCGTCGTCAAAGCCCATGAAAAAGGGGCCGAGATCATCACCACCGCCAGCACGGGCAACGCCGCCGCCGCCCTCAGCGGCCTATGCGCCAGCGTCAACCAGCCCAACGTGATCTTCGTGCCCAAGAGTGCGCCCCAGGCCAAAATCGCCCAATTACTCACCTTCGGCTCCATGGTGATGCTGGTGGATGGCACCTATGATGACGCCTTCGAGCTCTGCCTGGAGGTGGCCGACGCCTACGGCTGGTACAACCGCAACACAGCCTACAATCCCTACATGAGCGAGGGCAAAAAGACCGTCAGCTTCGAGATCTGCGAACAACTGCACTGGCAAGCTCCGGATGTCATCTTCGTCAGCGTGGGCGACGGCTGCATCATTGGCGGTGTGCACAAAGGACTTAAGGATCTGCTGGCGCTGGGCTGGATCGACCACATGCCTCGCATCATCGGTGTGCAGGCCGAGGGCAGCGCCTATCTGGCCGAGGCCTGGGAGAAGGGCGAGGATGTGCTGAGCAAGCCCCCCATCCAGGCCCATACCGTGGCCGACAGCATCAGCGCCGGCCTACCCCGCGATCGCATCAAGGCCATGGCCGCCGTCACCGAAACCAACGGCGCCTACATCACCGTCAGCGACGATGAAATCCTGGCAGCCATTGTGGCCCAGGCCCGGGGCAGCGGCGTCTTCGGCGAACCGGCCGGCGCCACAGCCTATGCTGGTCTGGTAAAGGCCGTGGAAAAAGGCCTGGTCTCGCCCGATGACCGCATCGTGGTCATCAACACCGGCAACGGACTCAAGGATGTAGCCAGCGCCATGAAAGCCGTGGAAGCCGCCGGTACTAAACCTTACTTTGTCGAACCCACGCTGGCAGATGTGAAACGGGCGCTCGGCGATTGACTTTGTGTGGCAAACCGTTATACAATTGCTATACAATTGTCACTCTCCAGGAGGTTAATCATGCCTAAAACCGCTGTTGTCACGGTGCGCATCGAGCCAAAAGTTAAAAAAGAAGCTGAACGAGTTTTGAAAGAACTTGGCCTTACAGCATCACAGGCCATCGATATCTATTACAGGCAAATTGCAGTGCAACGCGGCCTTCCATTCGAATTGAAGCTGCCCAACCCTGAAACCATCGCTGCCATTAATGAAGCAAAGCACCCTGAGAATCTCCCCGCATTCCAGGATACCGATGAACTGTTTGATGATCTGGAGTCTTGATGAGAATTGTTCGGTATACAAAGGCATTTAAAAAAGACTACAAACGAATCAAACGGCAGGGCAGGAAACCTGACAAACTGAAACAGGTGGTTCGGCTTTTGGCCTGTGATGAACAACTCCCTTCACATTGTCGAGATCATGCCTTAACCGGCGCTTACGGTGGAACACGGGAATGCCACATCGAGCCAGATTGGTTGCTGATCTACGCGTACGCAGAGCCAAATGAATTGATACTGATTCGGACAGGCAGTCATTCTCACTTATTCTAATTACACTATTTACTATTGAACAAGGACTTACCATGACGAACTTCAATTTGATCGATCTCACTATTCACGATGAAGAAGCGCTGGAACACGCGGTCGAGCGTGCCCGTGAGCGCAATATCATTATTCCCACCTTCAAACAGCAAAAGAACCCCGAACTGATCCCTGACAAGATCAAAGCCCGCCTGCAAGAGGTCGGCCTCTGGGACCTCAACCCCGTGAACCTGTTCCGCATCAGCTGGCACAATGAGCCGGTGGAAAAGGGCGGCGGGTTCAATGGGGTCAACTATATCGAGTTTCCGCGGGAGCTCACCGGTATTGATGCCCGTATCGTCACCCTGGTGGGCAAATGGTTCCCCACCGGCGCCCACAAAGTGGGGGCGGCGTTTGGCTGCCTGGTTCCTCGCCTGGTCACGGGTCAGTTCGATCCCACCACGCAGAAAGCCGTGTGGCCTTCGACAGGCAATTATTGCCGCGGCGGCGCCTATGATTCCAACCTGCTGGCCTGCCAGTCCATCGCCATCCTACCCGAGGGCATGAGCAAAGAGCGCTTTGACTGGTTGGCGAAGGTTGCGGGCGAGGTCATCGCCACGCCCGGTTCCGAAAGCAATGTGAAGGAGATCTTCGACAAGTGCTGGGAGTTGCGGCAATCAGGCGAAGACGTGGTGATCTTCAACCAGTTCGAGGAATTCGGCAACTATCTCTGGCACTACGAAGTCACCGGCGCTGCCATGATGGAAGTGCTGGAAGAGATCATGGGGCCCAATGACGCTTACCGCGGCGTGGCCCTGAATACCGGTTCCGGCGGCACGCTGGCCTGTGGCGATTACATGAAAGAACAATTCCCCACCAGCAAGATCGCGGCCAGTGAAGCCCTGCAATGCCCCACCCTGCTGCAAAATGGCTTTGGCGCCCATCGCATCGAGGGCATTGGCGACAAACACGTGCCCTGGATCCACAACGTGAAAAACACCGATATGGTCGTAGCCATCGACGACGCTGCCACCATCGGCCTTATGCGCCTGTTCAATGAACCGGTGGGTCAGCAATACCTGCTCGAACAGGGTGTGCCCGCCGAAA
>JAJRXO010000643.1 GCA_024276255.1 Chloroflexota bacterium
CATCAACCAGCCGCCGGTTGCCAGCTCGAGCAGGAAGATACTCACATTCGCCATCAGCAGAAGGGAGATGACCGGAGGCATTGTCGGTTACACATCCTGTTCGGGAAGAGATTCATCCAGCGCCTCGAACAACGGTGTCTGAAACATGTAGGCAGGGCCGCCATGCATTATCACCGCCATGAATCCGGCCTCGACCACCTCGTCACGACTGGCACCCGCCCTGACCGCCTGCTCCACGTGAAAAGCGATACACCACTCACACTGCGCCGCCACCGCCAGTGCCACATTGATCAGCTCCTTGAAGCGCAGATTCAGTGCTTTCCCGGCTTCGGCCGTTTGCAGAAAGGAGAGAAACGCACGCGTCTCATCTGGATAGTCGCGGCGCAGACGGCGGGTAAGCGCCGTTACCTGATCAAGTTTGGTGTGGACATTGCTCATGGTGTCTCCCTCCATTGCAGCCAACGACAGCGCAAGATACATAATATGAATATAGTTCGAAGTCGTGCAGACTTCTGTAACCCACGTTGCAGCAACAACGTTTTACCTGAACCCGTGAGTTCAGGTTTTATATATCCAGATCCCGGATCTGAATCGTATCGAAATAGTCCTGCACATCATCCGGAGAGAACAGTTCCGTGCCGGGATGAGTGACGGTGCCGGTGGCGCAGGCCACTCCCAGCCGCAGAGCATTCTGCGGTGAAATGCCGCGGCTGAAGGCGGCGACCAGTGCGCCAACCATGGAGTCTCCCGCACCGACGCTGGAATAAACGGATACTTTGGGGGCGGGGGCAAAATGACTGTTGTCCGATCCGGTCAGGATCGCCCCTTCCGAGCCAAGGGACACGCAGACATAGTCCACTCCCCGCTGTTGCAGGGCGCGCGCTTCACTGGCGGCGGTTTCGGCATCTTTCAGCCGGCGGCCCAGCAGTGTCTCCAACTCATAACGGTTGGGCTTGATGAGAAAAGGTTTCGCCTCGATAGCCAGGCGCAACGCCTCATCGTGGGAGTCCACCACCGCGCGGCCACCGCGTGCCGTGATACGACGGATCAGATCTGCATACAGTTGAGGGGAAATGCCACTTTGGGTAGATCCGGTCAGCACCCCGAAACCTTTACCGGCCTGCTCCTCGTATCGCTCCAGCAACTTGTCGAGCTGGTGGGCGGGAATGGCCGGGCCGATGCCACTGATCTCGTACTGGGCCCGCGGGTGCTGCTCGATGGCGGTACCATTGATGCGCGTCTCCCCTTCCACCTCCTCATAGTCCACATGATCCAGCTGCCGGCGCAGCAGATGTTTCAGCAGCTGGCCGATCTCTCCGGCAACCACGCAGTAGTTGTGTGCAAGGGTATCCAGCCGTTTCAGCGCCCGGCCGACGTTGATACCGTTGCCGCCGGGATCGAACCGGGTGGCGACGGCATGGGCCTTTTGATCGGCAATCAGCCGTGGCACTTCATAGGTCATATCCACCGCCGGGTTGAGGGAGAGCACGGCAATGGGCAACGGCCCGCTCTCGTCACCCGTATCAGAGGCCGGGCTATTCAACAGGGCTACCCTTTGGCGCGAACTGCCAGTACATCGCAGGGAGCATCATGCATCACACCGTTGGCTGTCGAACCCAATATGTGGGTGATGCCGTGCCGGCCATGTGTAGCAAGGACGATGAGGTCAATCGCGTGCTGTTGTGCAAACCGGACTATTTCGTGTCTGGCCGAACGGGTGGTAAAGCGCACCTCCTGCGCCATACTCCCTTTGCCCAGATGCCGCGCGAGTTCCATCAGCGAGCTGCGCGCCTGTTGCTCGCGATAGGTTGCGGGGTCGACATTTTCGGGCGCTATCTCCTGGTTGGATCTCTGCTCCGGAAAATATTCCACCACATGCAGCAGCGTCAGCTCCGCTCCGAACAGCCCGGCCAGATTGGCGGCCCGTTCCGCCGCAGCGGTGCAGTGATCACAAAAGTCTGTTGCACACAGGATATGCTGATAGGCTTCCATTTTTTTCTCCATCGATAGGCTTCAATCCGCTTTTTCCATCGCCGGCCGGTATTTGCCGAGCTGTGCCGCACCGTTCAGTTTTGCGCGTTTCAACAGGGCGCGCTGGGCGGCGGCAACATTGTTTTCCTTTCCGCGCCAGGCTCTCAATACGGGCTGTTGCAGCGCGCGTCCGTACGAGAACGACAGCAACCAGGGCGCATCGGGGAACTCGGTATTCATGGCATTCAGGTTGGCGGTTGCCTCTTCCGGACCAAGTCCGCCGGAGAGAAAATTGATACTGGGCACAGCCACCGGCACGGTGCGCCGGAACACCCGCATGGTCGCCTCGGCAACCTCGGCGGGGGTAGCCTTGATGGGGTGATCCTTGCCGGGCAGCACCATGTTGGGTTTCAGGATGATGCACTCCAGCATGACGTGGTGACGATGCAGGGCATGGAAGATCTCCTTCTGCACCGCCTCGGTCACCTCGGCGCAGCGGGAGAGGCGATGGTCGCCATCCATCAGCACCTCCGGCTCGACGATGGGGACGATCCCCTGCTCCTGACAGATCGCCGCATAGCGCGCCAGCATCTCGGCGTTGGCGGTGATGGCCAGCGGGGTGGGGTTGTGATCGCTGATGGGATAGACCTCGCGCCACTTGGCAAAGCGGGCACCCTGCTTCTTGTAGTGCTGCAACCGCTCCGCCAGCCCGTCCAGGCCGTAGGTGATCAGATCCCCGGGTGAGAACGGCAGCGGCCCCTTGCCCTTGTCCACCTTGACACCGGGCACGATGCCGCGTTCCGCCAGCAGCTGCGGCAGCGGCGTGCCATCGTCGGC
>JAJRXO010000644.1 GCA_024276255.1 Chloroflexota bacterium
CGGGCCAGATGCCGCGCCTGCTCGTAAGGGGTCAGGCTGAGCGAGGGGGCAATCCCCAGGCGGCGGGCCAGGCGCCAGGTTTTGCCCCACATGCGGGCCATGAAGCCGGGTGGTACGGTGCGAAAGACGGGTTTCCGCTGTTTGGATGCGGGGCGCATACGCCGGGCACTCCACAGTACGACCAGGATGATTCCCAATAAGGCCGCTACAAACAGAAGTGCGCCGCCGCGCTGCTGCAGCCAGGCCGCCCCGGGGAATGGCTGCGACAGGTCTGCAGGTTCATCGGGTTGGGGCAGACGTTGTTCTTTGTCGGGATTTCCGCGACTGTCAAATGGCCCGAAGCGGTCATCTGCCTGCAGTTTTTCCTCTTCCCCACTGGGGCGCTGCAAGACCGGCTCAGAGGCCGTGGGCTCGAATTCTACCCAGCCATAACGGGGGAAATACACTTCCACCCATGTGTGGGAATCGCGATCGCGGATGCGATACAGCCCGGTATCCTGTTGATATTCGCCAGTGGCATAGCCGGCAGCCAGCCGCGCCGGGATGCCCTCGTAACGCAACATGACGGCCATGGCGCTGGCATAATAGTTGCAATAGCCCTGCTTTTCTTCGAACAGGAAATAATCCACAGCATCCTGCCCGGGGGCCGGCCCGGGGATCTGATCGTTGTAAGTGATGCCCCGCAGGTAGCGCTCGATGGCGCGGGCCTTGTCGTAAGGGTTGTCGAGTCCGGCCACAATCTGATCGCTGAGCTCGAATACGCGGCGGGGGACGCTATCGGGCAGTTGGAGGTAGCGCTCGCGAATCACGGACGGATAATCGTCGCCGGCCTGGCGCAGTTGTCGCTCTGTGGGCACGGCCACGGCGCTACGCACTACATAGCTGTCGCCTGGTTGTAGCGGTTCCCGGGCCAGTAACATGGCGAATTCGCCCTCACGTTTGCTTTGCCCTCCCTCCTGGTCGTCTCCCTCCAGGATCAGCACGCGGGCATCGGCCGGCATGGCAACTCCCAGCGGTTGCGGTGCGGCAAACAGCACACTACCGGGCTGATAGGTGGTGATCGTCTGGGTGATGATGCGCCGCGCCTCGTAGTCGGGCAGTTCAATGTATGGCTTGTCGAGGGACATGGCCTGCGATTGCTGTAGTATCCAGCCGCCAGGCAGATAGGTGTCGTAAACCACGGCGCGATAATAGCGGTCGAGTGGTGTATCGATATCCATGATGATGGTATCGTTTACCGTACGCGGACCCCCCAGCGCCAGGCTGGCCCCGAATGCGGGCACACCCACCGCCTGATTGTAGTTGATGGTGCTGAAAAGCTCGTCCCACCGTTCCTGCAGTTGATGCCAGGGTTTCTGCAGGGGATCGAGCAATGGGGATATCTTGCCTTCGGCTGCGGCCGAGGGAAGCGCCCAGGCGGTGATGATCACGAACAGGGCAAAGAGGATGGCATCGCGTGTGAAGTCGAAGCCAATATCAAAGGGGAAAAAGACGTGGTTTTGCCGCCATTCCAGCTGGCGTTTATACAGGGTCAGCCGTACTACCAGCAAGATGGCGCAAAATAGATACAGCACAAAGTAGATGTTGAGTCGCGGGGGGGCGTAATAGAGATTGACCAGCATGGCCAGGCCCGTGGGCAGCACGGCCTGCCACTTACGCTGCTCGCGGAAATAGGCCCAACTGGCGCTGAAGGCCAGCACCCACAGCAGGATGGCCAGCATGAGCACAAAGGCGAGGTTGTCGGCGATTGGCTGCGGCCCGAATGCTGCCAGCAGCCACGCCCAGGCGCGCTGCAAGATGTGGTAGACGCGTTCCTGGCCCTCCAGCCCCGCGGGCGCCAGCTGCGAGAGGCTGAGAAGGATGGCAGCGATCCCGACGATCACGCTATACACGCCACTAAACAATTCGCCGAACTCTGAACGCGCAACCACGGTGCCGGCGATCACCGCTATCATGACGACCGGGAAGAGCTGTTCCAGTCCGGGGCTCCACTCGGCCGAGGCCAGCGACCAGGCCAGATTGGTGAGCATAAAGGCCAGTAGCAGGAAGTCGAACCACACACCACTGCTACGATGGCTATGGGATGTGGCCGAGGCGGGGATAGAGGGGGTATAGGTAGTCATAAGGGTTTGGAGATGTGGGGATCAGGCAGTATTTACGGCCTGCTCCAGCACAGCCAGCGTCTGAGCGGCGGTTCGCTGCCACGAAAACCGTTCGACGTTGGCCCGCCCGCGACGGATGAGGTCAGCGGCCAGTTCGGGTTCGCAGAGCACAC
>JAJRXO010000050.1 GCA_024276255.1 Chloroflexota bacterium
AGATGACCGGAGCGCAGGGCGGCGATGAGATCGGGCTCGACTACCAGTCCCCCGCGGGACAGGTTGATGAAAATGGCGCCGGCTTTCATGGCCGCAAAGACCCCGGCCGAGAACCAATGGCGGGTGTGGGGGGTCAACGGCGCCAACAACACGACATAATCACATTCTGCTACCATGCGGGTGAGCTTGCTGGCAGGGTAGATGTGCTCGGGAATTTGGGCGTCGGGGTCGCCGATGCCCGGCGGGGAGTAGCCGGTGTAGGGGGTACGCTTCCCCGAGCGGTTGACCGCCAGCACGCGCATGCCCAGGCCCTGCGCCAGGCGCCCCAGCTCTCGCCCGATGGCCCCATAGCCCACGATCCCTACTGTTTTGTCTCGCAGTTCGGGCTGGGCGAACAACTGCCAGCGATTTTTTGGCCATTCGGCCTGCGCCTTGAATTGCCACATCAAAGGCAGGCGCCAGCGGAAAGCCAGCATCATGGTGAGCACGTATTCGGCCATGGGCACGGCATGCACGCCATTCAGGCTGGAGATGAGCACGTCGCTGCTCCACAGGGGGGTGTCATGGAGGAAGTCGATGCCGGCGCTGTGGGCTTGCAGCCATTTCAGCCGCGGCAGGCGATGGGCCTGTTTGACCTGCTGGCCCCATCCGTAGAGTATCTGCACCTGTTCCGCCAGCCTGGCGGGCAGGTCTTCAACCTTGACGCCGGGCTGTTGTTGTACATCCAATCGGGGATCGACGCTGCGCAGGCGCGCAAGTTGAGATTCGGTGAAGTTCAGCAGGCTGAGAAGGGTGATCGATGACATGGGATTTTCCGGTGATGATTGGGTGAGAACGGGCGTCACTGGGTTGTGTGCTAATCGGATATGCGTTACACTGAGCCCGTTCAAAAGGAGGCTTGTTATGGATTTGAATACTGGACAATGGGCTGTAATCGGCCTGTCTGCTGTCCTTATTTTCGGTTATATTTGGGGTAATGCCAACAATCAGCGCCGGGCCGAGGTGATCAGCCGCTGGCTGCACGATGGTTTGTCGGCCTGGGGCGCGGTGACGTCGGGCGGCCGGCTGGGCGGTATGTCCAGCGGGGGGCGGTTGCGGGTGGAACGGGCGGCCCCGCCGTTTACCCGTATTGACGCTGTTTTCCTGCTGGAGCCGCGGGAGAACCTGTTGTTCTGGCTGATTACGAGATTGCAGGGACGTCGCGATCTGCTGATGTTCAGCATTGATTTTCGCAGCAAGCCCCTGTACATGGCCGAGGCGGGTGCGCCTGACGACCGTGATTTCAGGCGGGCGGTGGCTGCCATGTCTTCGCCGGAGAAATTCGCTGTCGGGGAGGATTCCGGGCTGCAGATTGTCCTTCCGCCCGGGCATCGGCCCGACGCGGTCGATATCCTACGAACCATGTTAAGGCGACTGAGTCCGGGCGTGCGGCGTGTATCCGTCCGTTATTCTCGACCCCACCTGATTCTGCGCGGCGATCTGTCGGACTTGCAGGTCCATAGCGTCCAGGACGTGCTGAAAGCCGTGGCCGGTTTGCAGCAATTTACCTGAAAGAACGCTGTGACTTTGCAGTGCACAGCGTTCTTTTGGCAGGGAATGGCTCAGGCGCTTACGACGCCAACATCAGCAACAACAGATGGATGACGCAGCTATGGATCAGCGGAAAAGCAGGGAAGCTGTGCGATCGAGCATTTCCACGCCCCGGATTTCGGTTTCGAACAGGGGTAGCACAGCCCGCACCATGCCGTCGAACTTCTCGGCGATGGTGTCCATGTATTCGTCCTGCATGGCCACACGGTTCTTGATGAAGTCGGGGGCATCGGCGCTGAGGCTGTCCCGGTCGATCTGCATGTTGACGATGACGCCTCCCACGGGAATGCCGAATTCGTGGAACCAGTTGATGAAGCGCGTGATCACGGCAATGGGCAGGGCTTCGGGCAGGGTGATGAAGAATAACGAGGTGAGAGAGTCGTCGGTGAGCAGCTCTTTGGCCCGGCTCATGCGATCGCGCAGGGTGAGCAGATAGTCCATCAGCGGGTCTTTCTGCTTTTTACGGCGACTGTATGAGAGCATCTCACGCAGGCTCATGGCCTCTTCCCGGCTCTGCACCATCTTGTTCACCCACATGGAGTACACGCTGGACATGCCCAGCAGACGGCGGGCATTGGCCGTGGGCGCGGTGTCAAACACATACATTTCATATTCATCGGCAAACATAAGTTCGATCATGTTTTCGAACATGGCCGATTCTTCAAACGAAGGGTTCATTGTCGCCGATTCCACGAATTCTTCGGCCTTGGTCTTGATATCGGCGAATTTGAGGAACCATTCGATTTTTTCCCGGATCTCCTTTTTCGATTTCTCGATGGTCTCGCGGGTGTCGATTTCATAGGCCCAGAGATTGGCGGCGCCGTCGACCGGGGTGGGTTTGCCGAAGACATCCTGAGCGAGCATGCTGGAAAGGGAGTGCACGGGATTGGTGGAGGCGAGCAGGGTCTTGCGCCCCTGCCGGGCCGCCCTCAGCGCGGCAGCCCCGGCCATGACCGTTTTGCCCACGCCTCCCTTGCCGCCGAAGAAGATATATTTCAGGCTGGGTTTTTCAGCCATGTACTGTTGCATCGATTTCTCAATCATGGCTCCCTCCATCTGCAAATAGAGCGTTTGCCACACGTTCGATCATGGGCAGGCCGGTGATATCACGCTCGAATTCGGGCACCGTGGCCAGCACTTCACCGCCGAATTTCTGCTCGATCTCGGCCAGATATTTTTTCTGCATGGCGATGCGATTGCGCAGGTAATCCGGGATATGCTGGTGCACCAGCTCGGGGGGGAGCACGCGATTGACCACATAACCTGCCAGCGGCACATCGAAGCGGGCGAAGAGTCCGGCGGCCTTGAGCGTATCCTGGATGATCATCTCTTCGGGGGTGAGCACGAAGTAGAAGGAGGTCTTCTGTTTATCGGTGAGGATGCTGGATGAGGTGTTGATGCGATATTTGATGTATTGCAGCTCGCGCAGGATCTGGTCCTCTTCGCTTTCCTTGTCGCGGCGCAAGACAGCGGCCACCTTCTCGTATTCTGCCATTTCCTCGCGCAGGGCGGTGATCTTGTCGATCCACTGGTCGTA
>JAJRXO010000645.1 GCA_024276255.1 Chloroflexota bacterium
GGATCGGGCTTGGCCGCGCCCACCTCGTCGGAAATCACAATGTCGGCAAAATAGGAACGCAGGGGGAGGATCGCCCAGCGGCTGCGCTGCACCTCTCGCAGGCCATTGGTGATCAGCATCAGCCGGTAATGCGCGGCCAGCTGCGGGATCACTTCAGCGGCGCCGTCCAACAGGATGGCTTGTCTGCCCAGGGCAGCCAGAAAAGCCTCGCTGAGCGCGTGTGCATCACCTTCCACGCCGATAGCTGCCAGAAACTCCGCAAAACGACGTTCGCGTAGCTCGGCAGCCGTGATCTCACCCTGCTCGAAGGCCTGCCACAAACGATGATTGATGTCTTCATAAATCGCCATCACTCGCGGTGTGGGTTGCACCCCGTGGCTCTGCAGGGTGGTGGTCAGGGCCAGCGTCTTGGCCTGTGAAAAATCAAGAACTGTGTTGTCAGCATCGAAGAGCAGCCACTGATAACGCATAGGTCATTCTCAATCAGGCCCGGCCCAGCACTTCGGCATCCAGCCGTCGAAAGAAATCGCTCATAAAACGATGTCGTTCAGCCGCAATCGCCCGCGCCGTGGCCGTGTGCATGCCCCCGGCCAGACCTTCCAGCTTGCACAAGAATTCGTGGGTGGGCGTGTAATCGATCGTTGCGCCCCGGCGCTGCCGATAAACCCGCCGGTCAGCACCGATCTCGGCCATCACCTCATCCAGTGGCGCCACCCACAGGCGACTGTTCCGATGTCCGGCAAAGGCAAACGCGCGGGCAATGCCCACGGCGCCGATGGCGTCCAGCTTATCAGCATCGCACAGACATTCCGCTTCCAGGCTCTGGGGATGTGGCGGCGTACTGAAACGATGCGCTGCGATGCAGTGCGCCACGGCCTCCACAAAATCGCCGTGCTGGTCGGCCAGCAATTGCCGCGCCTTGCGCGCCCCGGCCAGATGATGTTCAGGTTCGCGGCGGGCACAATCGTGCAGCAGACCCGCAGTACGCACAACGATAACATCGGCACCCTCGGCCTCGGCGATGTGCTCTGCCAGCCGGGTCACGCGCAGGACATGATCAAAGGCGTGGGCGGCGTCGCTGTCGTCGTAGAGCAGGTGGGCCTGTTCAACGCTAATCGGGCAATCAGAGAGCATGGTCGGGTTCTGGAGGGAGTGGAGATTGACCCCGCCGGCGCCAGCGCAGCCAGAGCAGAGCGCCAGGCAGGCTGCACACGATCTGCACGGCCTGCACAAACAGGCTGAGGCCAAAGGCATGCGTTTCTGGCACCCCTACCAGCCGATAAAAGAAGGGGTATGCTACCTGGTTCAGGCCCAGCCCCCCGATAGAAATGGGAACGATCAGTACCAGGGCAATGAGCGGATTGAAGAGAAAAATGTGCAGCAGCGAGATACCTCCCCCCAGGCTCTCAGACAACACATAATTGACCAGCGTAGTCGAGGTAATACCCAACAGGGCGATGCCAAAGGCTAAAAACAGGGCGCGGTACTGAAAATGATACACCTCGAAGGCCTGCGACAGAGGACGCCAATAGGGGAGCAGGCGAGTCAAAAACGAGATATGCAACAGCTGATCAACCTGTCGTCGCAGACGACGACTGAGCAGCACGCCGCCCAGTACGAGCAACGCCGCGGCCACGCCGCCGGCCGCCCACACTAAAATTTGCAGATCATGGCGACCGGTGATCACCACCGTGATGATCGAGCTCAGGGCAGCGACCAGCATATAGGTCGTAAGGCCGATCAGTCGATCGAGCACCACAGAGGCCGCGGCAACGCCGGTGCGGTCGGTATATCGCGCCAGCCCCCACCCGCGCATCACGTCGCCGCCGATGTTGGCGGGTAAAACATTATTGAAGAAGAAACCAACAAAAGTATATTCGAGCAAGGCGAGAAAGGGAATCTCGATGGCCTGTGCCCGCAACAGCACCCACCATTTCACAGCATTGATGGTCATGGCCAGCCAGAAAAGGAGCAGGCCCAGCGCAACCAGCCACAAATTGGCCGCGGCCAGCTTGGCGCTTACCGCGGCGATATCGAGTCGCGTGAGCACA
>JAJRXO010000646.1 GCA_024276255.1 Chloroflexota bacterium
GTAGTTGCGCATGTGCTTCCAGGCTATTTCGTGGGCGATCACGGTGTTGCTCAGCCACTGGCTGCCCAGACAATGCCCACGATGGTGGTCGGTGATCACCACATAGAGGATGGGCAGGCCGCCGCTGATCTCGTCGATCGTGCGCCGCCAGGCTTTGGCTTCGTTGGGGATCATGGGGCTGTCAAAGCAGATGACGCCTTCGGATGTGACGATGAAGCCGGGATTGCTGTTGTGGAAGGTGGTTTCGGTATAGACCTGGGGGGCTAGTTCGTACATAAGCGGGGAATGAGTGCTGAAAGGTGACTATCTTTTCGGCATCTGGTAATCCAGTGAGGAGCGATGGCGATTGCTTCGAAAATAGGAAAAAGTAGACAAGGGTAAAAGGGAGAAGGGGGACGGCTCTGTTTGTAAACTGGTAAACCGGTAAACCAGAAAACCCGTAAACCGGGGATTGTCGCCTGAGCAAAATGGTAGAAATCTGCGCAAATCTGCATGTATCTGCGTCATCTGCGTCCTATTTTCGTCGTTATGTGGTGAGCTAGTGCTCATTGCGACTGCTTCGTAAATAACGTTTGTTAAGTCGCCGGATTAGGAATCCGGCTCAGAGCAAGCTGCTATAGGACGGATTCGTAATCCGCCCGACAGTGCCACTTATTTTCATCTTCATCGGCGTGCTGCCGCTCGTGAGGCCTGCTGAATTGATGAGAGACCGCTCATGGCGCTTGCCGGAGTTCGGAGCTGAGGACGTCGAACAGGGCCTGAATGGCCGACAGCGATCCGGCGCCGCCCTGTACGGTGTGGGCATTGCCGCCGCCCTTGATATCGGCCTGCGCCCGGATGAGGGGCAGAAATCGGCTGAGATCGAGATCGACATCTGCGGAGCGGGTGATCATCCAGCGAGGCCGGGGAGCGTCGAGAGCCAGCATGACCAGGCACTGACCCTGAGCGGTGAGCTCGCCCGCCAGACGCCCCAGGTTTTTGGCGTCGGCATCGCTGATCACATGCCGAATCAGGCGCAGGCCCTGCACTCGGGGCGCTTTGGCCCACAGGGTTTGGGCCATGCTGCGCGCAAGTTGACTTTGCAGATTGCGCAGGCGACGATGCGCCTGCTTGAGCTCGTCTTGCAGACTGCCGACCGCATCGGGCAGGGCGTCGATCCCGGTGGTGAGCTGTTCGCCGAGCTGGTGAGTGATGCGCAGCCGTCGGCGATAGTCGGCCCAGGCGCGTTGCCCGCACAGGAAGTGCAAGCGGGTCTGGTCGCCCCGGCGTTCGACTTTGGTGACGATGATGGCGCCGATGGCGGCTGTGCTGCGTACATGGGTGCCGCCGCAGGCACAACGATCGAGATCGGCTATCTCGACCACGCGCAGGGGGCCGTTGACATCGGGTTGTTTGCGCAGGCCCGGGACTTGCGCTTGCTGAGGATCGAGCAGACGGCTGCTGATTGGCCGATCTTCGGCGATGATGGCCTGGCAACGATCGATGATCTCTGCCAGTTCCTGGCCGCCAGGCGGGGGGCCGGGCAGGTCGATGGTAAGGCTTTGCTCGCTGAGATGAAAGCCAATGGTGGGACGTTGAAGATGGGCCTCGATGAGGGCCGAGAGCACGTGCTGGCCGCTGTGTTGCTGCATGTGATCCCAGCGCCGGGGCCAGTCGATTGCACCATGCAGTTCATCCTGGCCTTCGGGAAGACGATCGAGCACATGCAGGATCTCTCCGTCCTCGGCGATCACATCCAGCACGCGGGCCTCGCCCAGGCTGCCGGTATCGTGGGGCTGGCCGCCGCCCGTGGGGTAGAAGAGCGTACGGTTGAGGATGACGGCCGGATGGTCGCCGTGGCGGATGTGAAGGACGCGGGCTGTGAAGTGCTGGCGGTAGGGGTCAGCCCAGTAAAGTTTGCGTGTGAGCATAGGCAGGATTCAGAAAAGCCGGGATAGGCCAAAGTGTAGAATAGCATAACAGCGGCGTGCGGTCAATGGCCTGAGCGATTTTGACGGGCGTGGGCATTGATGTCTTCTGCTTTACGCGGGCCGGCCGGTGTTTTTAAGCGAGTAGGCCCTGCGGTAGAGCTGATGGTATTGTTGAGCGGGTTGCGTCCACGAAACGTCCTGCCGCATGGCGGACTGCTGGATTTGATGCCAGATGGCGGGCTGGCGATACAGGGTGACCGCGCGCACGACGGCGGCGAAGAGGGCCATGCTGTCGTAGGGACGGAAGCTGAAACCGCTGCCCGTGGCCGGCGGGTTGTGGTCAAGGACGGTGTCGGCAAGGCCGCCGGTGGCATGCACGACGGGCACCGCCCCATAGCGCATGGCTATCAGCTGGTCGAGCCCGCAGGGTTCGTGCCGCGAGGGCATGAGGAAGATATCGGAGCCGGAAATAATGCGACGTCGCAGGTCGTCGGCGTAGGTCAGGCGCAGGGCCAGACGTCGCGGATAGCGCTCGTGAAGATAATTGAGGTGGTCATGATAGCGTTGATCGCCCACGCCCATGATCACCCACTGGGCATCGATGTGCTGGAGCAGGGGTTCGAGTACGGGCATGAGGATATCGTAGCCCTTGTGCTCGTGCAGGCGGGAGCTAAGGCTGATGACGGGCACCTCGGCCGCGACTTTCAGCCCCATCTCGGCTTGCAACATGCTTTTACACTGACTGCGGGCTGCCAGATCGTCGGCGTCGTAAGTGGCGGGGATGGTTGTGTCGGTGGCAGGATCATACAGGGCGGTGTCGATGCCATTGAGGATGCCAAACAGGCGATGCTGGCGATCACGCAGGATGGGGTCGAGCCCTTCACCAAAGTCCGGGGTGAGGATCTCGCGGGCATAGGTGGGGCTGACGGTGGTGATGATGTCTGCAAAGATGATGCCGCGGCCCATAAGGCTGACCACCTGGTTAAGCGAGGGGGAAACATCGGGGTGGGCGATGAATCCCTGCGATGCCAGACCCGCGACCTCCAGCACCCGATGGCCAAAGATGCCCTGGTAGGAGAGGTTGTGGATGGTGTAGACGACGGCCGTCTCTCGGTAAAGGGGATCGTCGGCGTAGATGCTGCGTAGCCAGTTGGCAATGATGGCGGTTTGCCATTCGTTGGTGTGCAGGATATGGGGTTGCCATTGCAGATGGCGCATGGCCTCGAGGCTGGCACGACAATAGAAAATAAAGCGTTCGGCGTCGTCGGGATAGGAATAAATGCCCTGTCGGCTGCCGAAGAGGCGCTCATGTTCGATGAAATAGATGGGGAGGTCGGCATCCGGCGCCTGCCAGAGCCCGGCTGTCTCCGTTTCGTTCTCGAATGGCACGGCAAAGGTGTCGATGATCCTGCGAAAGCCCAGGGCCTGGGGATCGATGTGGCCGTAGCGGGGCAGGATGACGCGTATATCGTCACCCAGCTGACGCAGGGCGCGGGGCAGCGAACCGGCTACCTGGGCCAGCCCGCCTGTGCGGGCATAGGGCACGATTTCGGCGCTGAAATAGAGGATATTGAAGGGGGTTTGGGGAGACGTGGGCATGGCGGCGTACCGTGGCTGGTCGGTGAGTCTGGAGCTTGGTGTTGCTCAAGCTGTGAGTGCAAACAAGCAACGCCAACGAAATCACTCGTTGGCGTTGCATTGGCATGGTCGCTTTGTGCTGATCAGGCGGCCGGGGCTTCCGCGCTCATGGGGGGACGAGCTGCCATTTCGCGGTCCATGGCCAGCAGGCCGGGGCCGAAGTCGCCGATCATGCGCAGTTGCTGAATGGCGTCGTCGGCGTTCTTCTCTTCTTCCACCTGCTCGGTAATGAACCACTGCAGCAGCACTTCGGTGGGATAGTCGCCTTCTTCTTTGGCCAGTTGATAGAGCTGGTTGATGAGGGAGGTCACGTATTGTTCGTGCTCGAGCGCGTTTTCAAACACGTGCTGTACACTGTCCCAGGCGGTGGGCGGGGCGTCGATGCCCTTGAGCACGACCCGGCCCCCGCGATCGACAAGGTAGTCGAAGAATTTCAGGGCGTGGAAGAGTTCTTCTTCGTACTGGATGCGCATCCAGTGTGCGAAACCGGGCAGGTTGATGTCCTCGAGATAGGCGGCCATGGCAAGATATAGATAGGCCGAGTAGAATTCGGCGTTGATTTGTTCGTTAATCGCATTTTGCAGTTTTTCACTGAACATGATGTATGGCTCCCATGAGTTGAGTTACGGAGTTGGCTAGAGATTCACATAGAAGGTGTTGTGTTGATTGTACTCGCTGTGACACCCGCTGTCAATGATGTTGCCTACAATTAAGTCAGAGGCTGTTTTGAGTAAGCAGGGCTGCTTTGTAAGTAGGACACAGATTGGTGTCTATGTAGACCCGTATCACAGTAGACCAGGAGACCAGAGGACCAGGACTGTTGGGGGCGGCGCTGCCCACCCCGGTTTACCGGTTTACCGGTTTTCTGGTCTTCCGGGCTACAGCTGGTCTATGTGCATATATTTTTCATCCTCATCGGCGTGCAGCCGCTCATGGCGCCTAAATTGATACAGTCTCCATTACGCGGCGCGTTATTGCCAAATGACAACAATGCTGTTACACTTAGGATTGCATGCGGCAAAGGCGCCGCATCATCCGGTAATGATGCCAGTCAAGTCCAGGAGGTATGTCAAGTTGGTTATTCCAGCTGCTTTACTACGTCGCTTTTTTGTCGACGGAAGTTTACGGAATGAAGAGGAGGGAGTGGGGTTTGAATTGAGAAACCTGGTGGCCCCAACCACAATTACGTCATTGGGCCCCATCGAAGTCGATGACCAGGCTTTTGCTGCCAGTGAGATCACAATCATGGCCAGCAAGCCCCGGCCTGCCAGCGCTGTCACCCAGCAAGCGCCGCTGTTTTTGGCCATGGGCAAAGAGTTGTCTTTTCGCATCGACGGCCTGCATTTGTCGCCGGGCGAGCATCAGATCACCATTCATGCCGTCACCCGTGAGGTGGGGCCGGTGGTGATTGATGTGACTGAAAAGGTTTCAGACTGATCTTCGTCATTAGGCGGGCGGGCTTCTTGGGCCCGCGAGCGCACTGATCTATTCCCATGGAGTATCATCAATGATCATTGGTGTCCCGAAGGAAATCAAGGACAATGAATACCGTGTGGCGATGACGCCGGGCGGGGTCAAACAATTGACGGAGCACGGACACACAGTCCTGGTGCAGCAGTCGGCCGGTGCGGGCAGCGGCTTCAGCGATGATGCGTATATCGCCGCTGGCGCCACCATCGTGCCCACGGCCGCCGATGCCTGGGGTGCGGACCTGGTGGTCAAGGTCAAGGAGCCACAGGTCAGTGAATATAAGTTCCTGCGCCCCGATCTCACGCTGTTCACCTATTTGCACCTGGCGGCCGATGAGGCCCTGACGCGGGCGATGGTGGCCAGCAAAGTGCAAGGCATTGCCTATGAGACGGTGGAGTTGAGCAATGGTCATCTGCCGTTGCTGACGCCCATGAGCGAGGTGGCGGGACGAATGGCGGTGCAGGTGGGAGCGTATTATCTCGAACGCATGAATGGCGGTCGGGGTAAGCTGCTGGGCGGCGTGCCGGGAGTCCGGCCCTGTGATGTGGTGATCATCGGCGGCGGTGTGGTCGGTTCCAATGCCGGCCAGATCGCGCTCGGCATGGGCGCCCATGTGGTGATGATCGACCTCAATCAGGATCGCCTGCGCTATCTGGATGAGGTGTATCGCGGCCGGCTCACCACGCTGAGCTCCAATCCCGTCACCATCGCCGAGGCAGTGAAGCGAGCCGACTTGCTGATCGGCGCTGTGCTGGTCAAAGGCGCCAAGGCTCCGAAGTTGGTGACGCGTGAGATGATCGGCACCATGAAACCCGGCAGCGTGGTGGTGGATGTGGCTGTGGATCAGGGGGGATGTATCGAAACCTCTCATCCTACCACGCATTCCAATCCCACGTTTGAGGTCGA
>JAJRXO010000647.1 GCA_024276255.1 Chloroflexota bacterium
GTCTTCACCCCAGAAGGCCCAAAATTCACTGCGACCGGGCCCCGTGCGGAAGGTGATGATGGCGAACATGTCGGCTTTGGCAATCATCGCCAGCAAGTTATCCAGATTTTGCTCGATGGCCGGATCCAGAGCATAGGGCGGATCCTCGCTGAAGAGGCCGGGGTGAGATATGTTGACCACGTTGGCGCCCATGGCGGCCAGGCGGTCGAAATCGGCCTGGGTGTAGGGTGGGCCCACGGCGCTGTAGCCCATAAAGTCCTCGCCATCCAGATCGAGATAGACGCGGCGCTGGTAGACGTTGGCCCCGCGCAGTTGCGCGCCCTGCGTCCACAGAGACCATTTGTCAACGCCAGATGGGGTGCTTGGCTGGAGGGAAGCATCTTGACCCCGGATTATGATCGCGGCTGTGGTAATAAAGGCGGGCAGGTTGAGATGCAGACGACCCGCCTCCACCGTGAAAGCCAGATCGCCATTTATAGCATCAGGAGCGTTCCACGAGGCCGACACCGGCCTGAACGCCTGCGGCAATCGCAGATCGATCCCCATCGCGGCGACATCATGACCGGGGTCAATGTTTACCAGGGTGAGCAAAATGAACGGCCCTTGCTCGTCCTCCCCCTGACGGGGTTCGATGAGTACCCGTTCTTTATCCGCCGCGGCAAGGTCGGTACGCAGTAGATCACTGCTCACTGCGCTGAAAGGATAGGTGGTAATCCCCGCCAGGGCGTTCGTTGATCGTGGTCGGCACCATTCGTCCCGCTCGCCGCTATTGTCAGTCACGGCCAACCTGCCCCCGGCCGCTACGTAATCACGCAGCAAGGCGGTCTCTCCTGCACTCAGACAGACGACGTTGGGCAGTACCAGCCATGTATAGCGCTTCAAATCGGCCAACAGCCATTGACCAGTAACGATGTCAAAGGGAATCTGAGCCTTCAGCAGCTCCTGGCCACTGGTCCTGTATGCTTTGAGATAGGTGGTGGCCGCGTAATCGAATTTACTGTCACCCGCGTTTTCGCCATCGATGAAATCGCGGTTACGGGGGCTGTACCACACAGCCACCTCTGCCATGGAGCGGCTATGGTACGCCAGCTTCGCGTTGGCAGCCAGCCAGGGAAAGAGGATGGGGCGGCTACCTGTGGAAACATCCACCATCTCTGGTCCTTTGGCCTCATAAAAATTCGCCCCCTCAGCCAGATGCACGCCACCCTCGCGCAGGCTGTCATCCACGCCGCCAGCGTAAGTCAGTACCCATGCTGGTTTATCCCTGTTCGCTGTCGTCGCAAATTTAACCATGAGAATATAGTCGCGCCATTGCTTGAGGGTGGCATTGGCCATGCCCGTATTATCCTGGTCCACCGGTTCCAACTCGTGGGCCGTGGTCACGAAGGGGCTGACGCTCATATCGAGGGCATCTTGCGCATATTGCGTGACGAAGTTGGAATCCAGACCCCAGTTTTCGCTAAAGAATAGCAGGCCGGGGGCTCGCCGCTGAGCAGCAGCTGCCACATCTTGCACGAATTGGGCAATCGAGGTCTGGCGCCAACGTACGAAATGACGCCAAGTCAGGTCTTGCCAGTCTTTGGTGGGGATGGTGTCGTGGCCATACGCCGCCCGGAACGCGGCCCGGCTATAAGGATCGTAGGAAGGCCACAGATCATCAAACTGGCCAATGTTGTTCAACAGGTAGGCGACATCCATCCACAGGCCGTCCGCCCCCGCGGTAGCGATCTCCTCAACGCGCGTGATGTAGAAATCACGATAGGGCGACTCCGGCGAAAGCCAGACATCCAGATCATCGCGCCCCAGCCAGAAGATATCCTGTACACCACCAAACTGCAGAGGTTTGCCATTGCGATCGATCTGCAGCCACTGCGGATGCTCACTTGCCGGATCGCGACCGGTTTGTACACAGCGCTCGCACACCAGCTCCAGGCCGCTAAGGTACCAGATTACCTTGAGCCCTTTCGTATGGGCGCGGGGAAAGACGCGATCTCGCATCAGGGCCAGCACCTGATTGAATTCGGAGTCGTCAACCCAGGCGCTGTAACTCCAACCCGTGGGTGCATCCACGAGCAGCACACTTACACCATCGTCAGCAGCCTGCTGGAGTCGGGCTTCGATCTCAGCGTCGCTCATGTCTGGTTCAAAGGAAACACCGGCCAGTCGTGCCTCATACGCCCATGAGGGCCAGCTGAAAGTGGTCGTCACCGGCGCCGAAATTCGCCACAGCGAAGCCGGTGTGTCCTCATCCTGGCCGGGGTGAGATTCGAAGGCGATCCAGCGACCATCAGGTGACCAGGAAGGGGCGCCATCCTCGTGCGTGGCGTCGCCAGTCACACGGATGGGCTCGCCGCCACTGGCGGGGATGACGAAGATGTTGGGGGTAGGCAGGTTGCCGTAATCAGAGGAATAGACAATACGCCGGCCATCGGGTGACCAGGAGGCGTCGGTGTCGCTGGCCGGATTATTTGCGACGTTGTGCAAATTGCCGCCATCAGGGGCGATGGTGTAGATGTCCCAGTCGCCATCGGGTAGGGTGCGGCGCTGGAAAAGGATACGATCGCCGGCCGGCGACCAGTTGGGCTGGCGATCGTCCACACCAGTACCGCCCGTTAGCTGCGTCAATCCCGTTCCGTCAGCTCGCACCTTCCATATCTCTCCCACACTACCGTCTTCACTGGCCCCGGCATGATCCGCCTCAAACACGATCCACCGGCCGTCGGGCGACCAGGACGGCTCAATGTACCAGGGTGAACCGCTGTGCGTGGTGATGCGGCTGAAATCACTGCCATCCCCGGCGATGCGCCATAGATCATCGGCTTCCAGACGATCGGAGGCGAAGACGATGCGGTCGTTGACGGCATTCCAGGCCGCGCCGGGCAGGTTGACATTATCCTGGTCTTCAGCGGGGGTAAGGCGCGTACTGGCCAGCGTGCTCAGGTGCAGCCGGAAAATCCCCGCCGGGCCGATGTTGTAACCGTTCGCAAAACGGGTGAAGATGAGGAATCGGCCATCCGGCGAAAAAGCGGGGTTCTGATCGCTGGCATCCGCAGGAGGCGAGGACAGGAGGATGGCACCATCGGCTCGAGTCTCGGTGACAGTAGCCGGGGATACCCACGGGAAGGCTGCGATGGGGTTAGCGGCGCTGCAACTCAAGAGAAGGAATGTGAGGGTGATGAGAAAGGTGCGAAAGAAAGGGTGGTTTTGATTGGACATGATGCGCAGCTACCGTCTAGCAGGTCAGGAATAGGGAAGTATTTGGTACATGCCTGACATAATTCATTGTAGCAACCCCTGGCTACAAACTGGCTACAGTGATCACCATCCTCCTGTGAAACGCGCAACCCCCACTCCTACAATTACCAGCGGAATTCTTGCGAGTTTTTGCCTTCCGAATTGTAGATTGAGCACCACAGCAGGTTTAGCTGAGCTCATCCAATCTTATGGAGAATCAAGTTCACTCAGGTACTCAGCTAGAGGCCTTGGCAACTGCAGTGTACGTATATATTTCATGACAAAACGTTCGTAAGCAGCGCAGCTATCGAAGTGAGAAGAGACGAAATGGCGGTCTATGAGGGTACCCTGACGCTGGTCAATCCATTCCAGATAGTTCGAAAACTGCCAGGCAGCAGGCTCGTCTACGAAGCCATGGAGAACGGGATTGGCGTGGATATAGCGACATATATTGAGAATGTTGGGAGTCGAGTACACCTCAAGTGCGCGATAAGGACCCTCAAAAAGGGTGCCAGAGTGATCGTAACGTTTGTTGAAAGCCTTGGTGTAAGCATTGAATGTGTACTGAGGTACCAGCCGAGCAGGATGGAAACCATTCTGCCGCAACAAGAAGTGGTAATGGTTGGGTAAGAGGACGTAAGCTAGAACGGTAATATCGTAGTTTTTGCTATAATGTTTCAACTTTTCGAGAACGTACAGGTAGTTGTCTTCTTCTTTGAAAATGCTGGCCCGGTTGGCTCCGCGATTGTAGATGTGATAATAGTTGCCGCGTTCAAATTTGATGACCCGTTTCATAGTCGTGCACAGGAGAAGAGAAATGGGCGCAGAAGGTGCGTGAAGTATGAGGTAGAGGGATATTTAGGGATTAGGTGGCGAGGAGTATGTGCGACGCACCTGCGAGGTGCGTCGCACATGTGGTTACGATGGTTTCCCAGGCAAACAGTGTTGCACTTACCTTCTGTATAGAGCGAGTCATTCTCGGTTGATAGGTGCGTCGCACTTTCGAAAGTGCGACGCACCAACACGCTCAAATCATAACATCGTATGCCCTGAGGGGACAAAATGCACCTGTTTTACTCATTCCGACAATCAAGAAGCGCCCTGCAACACGGGATCTTCATCGCACTTAATCCTGAATCACCAGCGGCAGGTAAGGGCTACGACCGA
>JAJRXO010000648.1 GCA_024276255.1 Chloroflexota bacterium
AACGCGCGGAAGTCCGCCCAGCCTTTCATCGCCAATACCTTGGTGATGGCTGCCGTCAGGGTCGTTTTGCCATGGTCGATATGACCAATCGTGCCCACGTTCAGGTGGGGCTTCTTTCGCTCGTAATGCTGCTTTGCCATGAGATTTTCGTCTCCTTAATAAGTGAGAACAGGGCAATGAATGCCGGTTCCTTTGTAAACAACAGAATAATTGGACTGCCGGTTAAAGGGCATAGAAGAGGAACCCGGGCCACGCCTGATCAGCATGGCGCCGCGCTCCTCATAGGATCATGAGTCAGAGATTCGGTTGTCCGGCCGGTGAACAACAGCCGGGCGTGCGGTATAATTACTACCAGTTACGCAAACCGAGTCATTATAGCAAATATTATATAAAGATCAAAATCGCTGATAAAGAATACAGCGTCGGCCTTAGTAGCCCATATTGGAAAACATGGCTTTGGCCACGTTCGGGGGCACGGGCAGATAGCGGTCGAATTCCATTGTGAAGGTGCCGCGGCCCTGCGTCAGCGAACGCAGGCGGGTGGCATAACCGAACATCTCCGAAAGCGGTACCGATGCTTCGATGGCCTGCAGCCCCTTGGAATGGGGTTCCAGACCGTCGATCTGCCCCCGACGACTGTTCAGATCGCCGATGACATCGCCCAAAAATTCTTCGGGCACGACCACTTCCACCTTCATCACAGGCTCCAGCAGGACCGGCTTGGCCTTGGGCATGCCATTACGTACAGCCAGCGAACCGGCCACACGGAATGCCATTTCAGAAGAGTCGACTTCATGATACGAACCGTCATACACCGTGGCTTTGACGTCCACAATGGGATAACCGCTGATCACGCCGCCTTCCAGTGCTTCTCTGATGCCTGTCTCGATGGCTTTCATATATTCGCGAGGCACGGAACCGCCCACGACCGCGTTTTCGAACACGAAGCCGCTGCCGGGTTCCAGGGGTTCGAAGTGTACTTTGACATGCCCGAACTGGCCGCGGCCGCCCGTCTGACGTACAAAGCGTCCTTCAGCATCTACCGGCTGGGTGATTGTCTCGCGGTAGGCCACCTGGGGTTTGCCGACATTGGCGCGCACGTTGAATTCACGCAACATACGATCGACCAGCACCTCCAGGTGCAGTTCGCCCATGCCGGAGATCAGGGTCTGGCCGGTATTTTCGTCCGTACGCACCCTGAAGGTGGGATCTTCGTCGGCCAGAGCCTTCAGCGCTGCCGAAAGTTTATCCTGATCAGCCTTGCTGCGGGGTTCGATGGCCACGCTGATCACGGGCTCGGGGAAGGTGATGGATTCGAGGATGATAGGCTGATTGGGATCAGAGAGGGTTTCGCCGGTGAAGGAGTGACGGAGACCAATAATGGCGGCGATATCGCCGGCGCCAATCTCCTTGAGCTCTTCACGTTTTTCAGCGTAGATGCGCAACAGGCGGCCAACGCGCTCTTTGCGATTGCGGGTGACATTGAGCACGGATTTACCGCTCTGCAACACGCCCGAATACACACGCACGTAAGCCAGTCGGCCCACATACGGATCAGTGACGATCTTGAATACAATGGCGGTGACGGGTTCGTCAAAATCAGTTTTGCGTACCACCACCTTATCGGTGCCGGGCACCACGCCGCTGATCGGCGGTCGGTCCAGGGGAGAGGGCAGGTAGTGCACCACGGCATCAAGCAGGGGCTGCACGCCCTTGTTGCGCAGGGCTGAGCCACAGAAGATGGGTACGAGCTCGTTCTGCAGGGTGGCACGCCGCAACGCCGCCATCAGATCTTCGCGGCCGATGGTTTCGCCTTCGAGATATTGGATTGTTAATTCTTCATCTGTCTCGGCGATGGTTTCAACCATCTTGTCGCGGGCAGCTTCGGCGATCTCAAGCAGATCTTCGGGGATGTCGATTTCGCGGGGATTGGCGCCCAGCTCGTCGGTATAGACCCAGGCGCGCATGGTAAGCAGATCAATCGCCCCCCGGAAATTTGCCTCGCTGCCGATAGGCACCTGCATGGCGACGGGATGCGCACCCAGGCGTTCGCGAATCATATCGATGGTGCGCTGAAAATCAGCGCCGTTACGGTCCATCTTGTTCACGAAACAGATACGGGGCACGCTGTAGCGATCGGCCTGCCGCCATACGGTTTCCGATTGTGGTTCGACGCCGGCCACGGCATCGAAGACCACCACGCCGCCATCGAGCACCCGCAGACTGCGCTGCACTTCGGCGGTGAAATCGATATGGCCCGGGGTGTCGATGAGGTTGATCTGATGCCCCAGCCATTCGGTAGTAATGGCAGCCGATTGAATGGTGATGCCACGTTCGCGTTCCTGCACCATAAAGTCGGTTACCGTGGTACCATCGTCCACATTGCCGATGCGATAAGTACGACCAGAATAATAGAGTACGCGCTCGGTCGTGGTCGTCTTACCGGCGTCGATATGGGCAATGATGCCAATATTCCGAATCTTGCTGAGGTCAGTGTTCACAGTCATAATACATGCAAGCTGACGGGAATCAGCTTCCCGTTCAAGGCAGATTTACCAGCGGTAGTGGGCGAAGGCGCGATTGGCTTCAGCCATCTTGTGGGTTTCGTCGCGCTTGCGAATCGTCGCGCCCTGGCCATTGGCCGCGTCCATCAGTTCGCCGGCGAGCTTGATGGCCATGCTCTTGCCGCTGCGTTTGCGGGCATTGATGATCAGCCAACGCTGAGCCAGCGCTTCGGCGCGATTGGGACGCACCTCTACCGGCACCTGGTAGGTGGCGCCTCCCACACGGCGAGGTTTGACCTCGATTTGCGGTGTGGCATTCTTGAGCGCTTCTTCGAACACCTCGATGCCTTCACGTTTGCTGCGCTGGGTAATGATGTCCATCGCATCATAGAAGATGCGCTGAGCAGTACTCTTTTTGCCGTCTTTCATGAGACGGTTGATGAAACGAGCAACCACTTCACTGTTGTATCGGGGATCAGGCGTCACGCTCCGACGAGCAGGTCGATAACGACGAGGCATGTTTCGCTCCTTGCGAATAATTTGGGCGGGCGGAAGAAGTACTTCCCCCTAGACACACTGCAAGATGCGGGTTGAGGGGTACATTCGGCGACTTTGACGTCATTAACCCAGAGGTACCGCTCAACCTGCATCTCGCAGGTAAGATATCGTTGTTCGGCTGCGTATGCTGCGATGCAGGCACACGCATAAAGAAAATAAATAGACTACAGGATCAAATTACTTGGGGCGCTTGGCGCCGTACTTGCTGCGGCTGCGACGACGGTCTTGCACACCCGTGCTGTCGAGCGCCCCGCGCACGATGTGATAGCGCACACCGGGCAGATCTTTGACACGACCACCGCGCACCAGAACCACCGAGTGCTCTTGCAGGCTATGACCGATGCCGGGAATATAAGCAGTGACTTCGATGCCGTTGGTTAAACGTACACGGGCAATTTTCCGCAAAGCAGAATTAGGTTTCTTGGGGGTGGTGGTACGCACCACGGTGCAGACACCACGGCGGAAGGGATTGCCTCTACGCGACCGTTTGGTTTTCCCTGTCTGTGCATTATACACATATCGCAGGGCCGGCGCTTTTTCTTTCTTGGGAACGGGCTTGCGGCCTTTGCGCACAAGCTGATTAATAGTAGGCAATGTCCGTTTCTCCTCAGTCGCGAAACTTCTTGGGAAGACGCAGGAATTAGAATATCAACGAATGAATTTCATACGCAAGTCGGGCGCACAAGCCCGACTTGCGACTTTCTATGCTAGCATACTTTGGCTGAGATGGTCAAATTTCGAAAGCCGAAAATCACAATTAACCATCCAGTTCTTCGTCCAGGCTGATGCCGTCACCGATGATAGCGTCCAGATCATCTTCGGCGAAATCCATGCCCAGGGGCATGCCCAATTCGGCTACCGTATCGCTGTCGAAGGACTCATCGAGCACGGCGTCGAGGGTTTCCAGCTTTTCGGCAGCCTCTTTCTCGGCAAGCTTTTCGGCAGCCTCGCGCTGTTGGGCTGCGGCCAACCGCGAACGGAAGCCCGTGCCTACGGGGATCAACTTGCCGATGATCACGTTTTCCTTCAGGCCGCGCAGGGCATCGGTAGCGCCGCGCACAGCAGCATCGGTGAGCACCCGTGTGGTCTCCTGGAAAGAAGCCGCGGCCAGGAAACTGTCGGTATTCAAGGAGGCCTTGGTGATGCCCATGAGGGTGAGTTCGTACGAGGCTGGTTGACCGCCCTCGCTCACCACACGCTCGTTTTCCTCGTGCAGATCGAAGATGTCAATCAGCTCGCCGGGCAGGAACTGGGTATCGCCGGCCTCGGTGATGTTGACACGTCGCAGCATCTGGCGCAGGATGATCTCGATGTGCTTGTCGTGGATGCCCACGCCCTGACTGCGGTACACTTTTTGCACCTCGTCCAGCAAATACATCTGGCAGGCTTCGCGGCCCTGGATGCGCAGCACCTCTTTGGGGTTCTTGGAACCACCCGTAAGCTGCTGTCCGGCCTGTACACGATCGCCCTTGCTGACACGCAGGCGAGCCGAAGGCGCAATGCGCTCCCGCCACTCGATGGTTTCTTCGCGGCGGATGTAGAGCATATTATCCTCGAAGTAGGCTTCACCATCCATTCCGGCCAGGATCTCTTTGCCATCGCCATTCCGGGCGACCACGGTATCGGCCTGCACCCGGTCGCCATCGCCGACGATCAATTCGTAACCAGCAGGTATTTCTATCTCGCGGCGCATCACGTGGGTGTCGGTCACCGAAATCCAGCGCTCTTCGCCTTCCCAGTTCACGTCGAAGATACCATCGATCTCACTGATGACGGCTTCGCCCTTGGGGTTACGAGCCTCGAACAGCTCTTCCACGCGGGGCAGACCCTGGGTAATGTCGCCACCGGCAGCCACACCACCCGTGTGGAAGGTGCGCAGGGTGAGCTGCGTGCCGGGTTCACCGATGGATTGGGCGGCAATGATGCCCACGGCTTCACCCAGTTCGACCAGGCCACCGCGACCCAGGTCGCGGCCATAGCACTGCCGGCAAATGCCGAAGCGGGTCTCACAGGTGAGCGGCGAACGCATGAAGAGCTTGTCGATGGAAGAGGCGACGATGTCGCTGACCTCGTCTTCGGTGAGCATGGTGCCGGCCGGCGCCAGCACGGCCCCGGTTTCCGGATCCACCACATCTTCCAGGGTAACGCGGCCCAGCATGCGTTCGGCGAATGTGACGCCGACCGATTCGGCATCCTCGCGTTTGATCCAGATGCCGTTGCCGGTGCCACAGTCTTCTTCGGTGATGATGACATCCTGTGCCACGTCGACCAGGCGCCGCGTGAGATACCCGGCATCGGCCGTGCGCAGGGCGGTATCGGCCAGGCCCTTGCGGGCGCCGTGTGTGCTGAGGAAGTATTCCAGGGCGGTAAGGCCTTCGCGGAAATTCGAGCGGATGGGCAGGGCGATGATGCGGCCAGAGGGATCGGCCATGAGGCCGCGCATACCTGCCAGCTGGCGGATCGGCTGCACACCTCCCTTGGTGGCTCCCGATCTGGACATGGCGCCCAGGCCCTCGCGCGGATCCAGCAACTTCTGTACCTCGACGGTCAGTTCATCGGTCGCATGGGTCCACAGAGCCACCACTTTATTGTATTTTTCGTCCTCGGTGATCAAACCGCGCCGATATTGGCGTTCTGCTTTGTCCACCTCGGCAGTGGTTTCGTTGATGATGGTCTCTTTCGATTCCGGAACCTGAATATCGCTGATGGCGATGGTGGTGCCGGAGCGGGTGGCAAAGCGGAAACCGATGTCCTTGATGGTGTCAACCACATCGGGAGTGCGCTCGGCCCCCAGACGCTTGTAGGTCAGGGCTACCACATCGCTCAGGGTGCTCTTGTCGAGCACGGCGTTGATGAAACGCATCTCCTTGGGCATATAGTGGTTGAAGATCACCCGGCCCACCGTGGTGTCGATGAGGCCGCTGGGCGTCTCCTGGTCGGGCACAATGCCCGCCTTTTTGAGGGCGAGGGTGATATCGCGATACGCGGCGGGGCCAATGCCCGGCAGATCGACGAGGCCGCGGCGGCCGCTTTTCTGCAGGATGGACACAACGCCACCGGCCGATTCGATCCCCGCATTCTGCAGGGCTTCGATCACGCGTTCCGATAGGTCCAGGGAGGAAACAGGGATTTCG
>JAJRXO010000649.1 GCA_024276255.1 Chloroflexota bacterium
ACGACCTGCTCAGTATCGGCGACACGATCGATGTCACGGTCGTCTCCATCGACAAAGACCGGGGCCGGATCGGGCTCAGCATGGTGGATTAGGAGACGGGAGCCATAGCATCGCCAAAAGGGCGGCTTACCATTCCGCCAGTACGGCTCCTTTTGTGAGTCCGATCAGGGCTTCGTGCAACCGTGGGGCCTGCTCCACCGGCAAACGCAGATGATACGTCACATCGACGGCATAATCCTGCGTGATGATCTCTGCCTCGTAGCCGGGCAATAAACGCAACACGGGGGTGACGTGACTATAATCGATCACCACCAGCATATCGACGGTGGGCACATACATACGGGTGGGCAGTGATTCGAGCGCATACTGCACGCCGTCGCTGTATGCACGCCCCAATCCGCCCTTGCCCAGCTTGGTGCCGCCGAAATAGCGCGTCACCACGGCAGTGACGTCGCCCAGGCCGCTATGCTGCAATACCGTAAACATGGGCCGCCCCGCGGTGCCGTGCGGCTCGCCATCATCACTATAACCGATCTGGCTGGTGCTGCCCGGCGGCCCCACGAGATAGGCCCAGCAGTTGTGCGAGGCATCGGCAAACTCAGCCTTGATCTCACCGATGAACTCACGGGCCGCCTCCACCGTAGGTGTGTATTGCACGGTAGTAATAAAACGGCTGCGCAAAATTACTTCTTCTACCCGATGACGGGCGGCAGGGACAGGATAACGTTCGGACATAGGCCGTGTGAGGATTTTGTCAGGGGGATGATATCCTATTGTAGCACAGTCAGGTTGCCCGCTCCCTATGGCTGTGCTATCCTCTGGACACATGACCATCAATCCTGCAACCTCCCCCTCACTTCCAGAACCTGATGACGAAATCATAGCCTGGTTGTGGCTGGCCTATCATAGCGATCTCCCCCTGCGCCGGGTCAAAGAGATCATCGCCGCCCTGCTTACGGACGCCATCTCGCTGCATGCGGCATTGCAGGATCCTGCCCTGCTGGCGAAAGCGGGCCTGTCAGATGTCGAAAGGCAAAACTTGGCCCGCTATGCTGCCACAGCAGCCCAGGCACGCAGCGCCCTGCGCCAGTGGCAAGGCATGGGCATCATGCTGTGGCGACAGAATCAGCCGGGATATCCCGACACGCTGCACCGCCATCTGCCGACCGGCCGCCGACCACTACTGCTGAGCACCCTGGGCCAGCCTGGCCTGCTGGACATGCCGTTGATCATGCCCATCGCCGGGGAGCCGCCGGAAGACGAGGCCACAGCATGGACCGTGGCCGTGTTGCACGAGCTGAGCACCGAAGGCGCGTTGCCCCTGCTGGTTGCCGAGAGTGGATTTCCGGCCACACTGGCGCGCCGCTTCTTGCAAACGGACACGCCCTTTGCCCTCGTCATGCCCCAGGGACTGGCTACCTACACCCCGCCGCCCGGCCTGCGCTCGGCTATCGAGCAATCCCGTGCCCTGTTGCTCAGCCCCTTTGCCCCCGGCCAGGAACTCGACAACAGCCGCTCTACCCTACCCCCGACACGAGGTTTCGCCCGGGCGCTGGCCCATGGCCTGCTGATGATCATGCCGCCCTATCCCACAGATCTCCTCCCGGAACAGCCCTGCTTCCTGCGACCGGGCATCCCCAAAACAGTGGGCTGTCAGCATGAATATAGCGACGTTGAAGACCTGTTTCTCCGGCTTAGCGAGGTGCCGCTGGCGGCGGCCCCCTACATCACACCATCAGCCGCACCTGCCTCCCCTACCCCTAACGAGCCCCCGCCCGATCCCGAAGCACTGATAGCCCGGCTTGAACGCCTGGGCCATGTGCCCGACATGCTGAAAAAACGCCTGCGCGGCGGCCCGTCCTCCGATCATGCCCCCTGATCGGTCAACGATAATCACCCACAGATGTCAGTTTAGACTTTTACTCAAAAGGAAGATGACATGGATTGTCCCCAGTGTGGTCGTTGGAATCCCGACGATAAAAGTGTGTGCTGGCACTGCCTCACCCCCCTGCCCAATCCCGAACCCAAAAAGAAACGCAAGTCCCTGACGTTCTTCGGTATCCCCGGCTGGATGTTCTTGATCATAATCATCCTGCTGCTGGCGCCGATATTTACGCAATGTCTGGGTCTGGTTTCGGGGTCATGAGCCAACAGGCTTTGCAGCAGGCGCTGCGGGCCTGGTTTACGGCCCATGCACGTGACCTTCCCTGGCGTCGCACATCGGATCCATATGCCATCTGGATCAGTGAGACCATGTTGCAGCAAACGCAGAGCGCCACGGTCGAGCCGTACTATCGTCGTTTTCTGCAACGCTTTCCCACGGTGCAGGCGCTGGCGCAAGCATCGCTGGCCGATGTGTTGAAGGCATGGGAGGGGCTGGGCTACTATCGGCGGGCGCAGAATCTGCATGCCGCCGCCCAGATCATCATGCGCGAGCACGGGGGGCAAATGCCCCAGGAAGAAAAAGCTCTGCTGGCCTTGCCGGGAATCGGACGCTACACGGCCGGCGCCATCCGTTCGATTGCCTTTAACCAGCCCGCTCCGGTCGTCGACGGCAATGTGCGACGGGTGCTGGCGCGGCTGGACGATATCAGCGAGAGCATCGATCTGGCAGCGACAGAACGTCGCCTGTGGCAGCGGGCGGCCGAACTTGTGCATGTCTCGGCCCCGGGGCAGATGAATGAAGCCCTCATGGAGCTGGGCGCCACGGTCTGCCTGCCGCAGAATCCGCAGTGCCACCTTTGCCCGGTGCAGGATCACTGCCTGGCCCATGCTCGCAACACGCAATACGAACGTCCCGTGCGCTCGGCCCGCCGCCGCATTCCTCATTACGATGTGGTGGCGGGAATCGTCTGGCACGCCACCCGGCCCCACACCTTTCTCATCGCCCGACGACCACTGACGGGCATGCTGGGCGGGTTGTGGGAATTCCCCGGCGGCAAACTGCAACCCGGTGAGTCCACAGCCCAAGCCCTGCGCCGCGAGCTGGACGAAGAGCTGGGCATCGAAGTGGAAGTGGGCGAGCATGTGATCAGCCTGGAGCATGCCTACACTCACTTTCGTATCAGCCTGCATGCCTATCATGCCCGGCACTGTGGCGGCCAGCCGCAGGCATTGCAGGTGGCAGACTGGCGCTGGGTGCAGCCAGACGATCTGCCAGACTATGCCTTTGCCCGTACCGATCAGCATATCATCGCCGCCTTGTTCTCCGGCTAAGGCGTCGTATCGCTCCGATGTCGTATCACATCCTCCTCATCTCTCCCTATCACACCGGCTCGCACCGCGCCTGGGCCGAAGGCTACATCCAACATAGCCGCCATCAGGTGCACCTCATTAGCATGGCGGGGCGCTTCTGGAAATGGCGCATGCAGGGGGGCGCCATCGAGCTGGCCCAGCAGATCAGGCAACACTGCCAGCATTCACGGCCGCCCGATGCCGTCATCGTCACCGACATGGTGAACCTGCCCGCCCTGATCGCCCTGGCCCGGCCCTGGCTCGACAACGTACCCATTCTATTCTATGCCCACGAAAATCAGATCAGCTATCCGCCCCCGCCCGGCGAGAAGCGCGATCTGACCTATGGCATGATCAATACGCTGAGCATGCTTTGCGCCGACCGCATCGCCTTTAACAGCGATTATCACCGGCGATCGTTTTTCGACGAGTTGCCCCGCCTGCTCAAACACTTTCCCGA
>JAJRXO010000650.1 GCA_024276255.1 Chloroflexota bacterium
ACGGGCATTGAAACGCGCGGCCGTAGGGATGATTCATGAATCATCCCTACGGCTACGGCAAAATGCGTATCGGGATGGCCTCCCCCTTAGCTCGGGGGGAGGTTGGCGGGGGGCAGCCTGCCCTATAATTGAAACGCACCTTCCTTTGACAGCCCCCTTTTCTCTGAATCGGGGCCAGGTGTAGAATCTCGCCAAATAATTCGGGACGCTCTTCCCTCATCCCGTCTATGGACAAAATGGGCGGAACCATGTATAATGGGAACTGATGTTCTGATCCCGTTCTCGCATTCCTCCCCTGCCCCCTGATGCCCATGTTTCAGCTCGTTTCCCCCTTTCAGCCAACGGGCGACCAACCCACAGCCATAGCGCAATTGGTGGATGGCCTGCAACAAAACATGAAGCACCAGACCTTGCTGGGAGCCACCGGCACCGGCAAGACCTTTGTCATGGGCAAGGTCATCGAGGCGGTGCAAAAGCCCACCCTGGTGCTGGCCCACAACAAGACCCTGGCAGCTCAGCTCTACGCCGAGTTCCGCGATTTCTTCCCCCACAACGCGGTCGAATACTTCGTCAGCTACTACGACTATTATCAGCCCGAGGCCTATCTGCCCCGCACCGACACCTACATCGAAAAGGATGTTCAGATCAACGACGAGATCGACCGCCTGCGCCTGGCTGCCACATCAGCGTTGTTCAGCCGGCAAGATGTGATCATCGTGGCCTCGGTATCGGCCATCTACGGTCTGGGCAGTCCCGAAGATTATGGTCGCGTGGTGGTCGACCTGCAACAGGGCGAGATGCGACGGCGAAACGTCTTGCTGCGACACCTGGTGGATATCCACTATTCACGAAACGATGTGGCCCTGCAGCCGGGCAAATTTCGTGTGCGCGGCGACACCCTGGAGATCATGCCCGCGTACAGCACGTCGGCCTATCGCATCGAATTCTGGGGCGATGAGATCGAGCGCATCACCGAGATCGATCCGCTCACCGGTGAAGTCCTGCAGCGACACGAGCGATTGCAGATTTATCCGGCCAAGCATTTCATCACGCCCCAGGACAAACTGAACGAGGCGATCGTAGACATCGAAGCAGAACTGATTGCGCAGGTGAAATACTTCGAATCGCAGGGTAAATTGCTGGAAGCCCAGCGCATTCAACAGCGGGTGAACTATGATTTGGAGATGCTGCGGGAGGTAGGATATTGTTCGGGTGTAGAAAACTATTCGCGCCCCCTGGCCCGGCGCCCGCCCGGGTCCCGACCCTGGACCCTGCTGGATTATTTCCCCGACGATTATTTGATCTTCATCGATGAATCACACATGACCATCCCTCAGATCCGCGGCATGTATCGCGGGGATCTGGCGCGCAAGCAGGTGCTGGTCGATCACGGTTTCCGCCTGCCTTCAGCCCTGGACAATCGCCCCCTGCGTTTTGAGGAATTCATGGAGCTCGTGAATCAGGTCGTGTATGTATCGGCCACGCCCGGGCCTTTTGAGCGCGAGGTCTCCGAACAGATCGTGGAACAGATCATTCGCCCCACCGGCCTGCCAGACCCCGAGGTGGAGGTGCGCCCCACCACCGGACAGGTGGACGATCTGGTGAAAGAGCTGAATCAGCGCATTCAAAGAGGCCAGCGGGTGTTGATCACCACGCTCACCAAGCGCATGGCCGAGGATCTGTCGGATTATCTGGCCGAGCTGGGCTTCCGTGTGCATTATCTGCACTCCGAAGTGCATACCATCGAGCGCGTGGAGATCCTGCGCGATTTGCGTCTGGGCGTGTACGATATCGTGGTGGGTATCAACCTGCTGCGGGAAGGCCTGGATCTGCCCGAGGTGAGCCTGGTGGCGATCCTGGACGCGGACAAAGAAGGCTTCCTGCGCTCCGACACCTCCCTGATCCAGACCATTGGTCGCGCCGCCCGCCATCAGGATGGCAAGGTGATCATGTATGCCGACCGCATCACCGATTCCATGCGCCGGGCCATTGCCGAAACCGATCGCCGTCGCCAGATTCAGCAGGCCTACAACGAGGAGCACGGCATTGAGCCGCGTTCGATCATCAAGTCGGTGCACGACATCACCGAGCGAGTGGCCAGCGAAAGCGTCCTGGCTGAAGATGGCCCTGTCTACGATGCCGAGGGTCTGGTATCGGTAACGCGGTTGCAAACCCTGCCCCGCAACGAGCGCGTCCGCCTGATCAAAGAGCTGGAAGCGCAGATGCAGGAGGCTGCCCGGCAACTGGAATTCGAGCGGGCCGCGATGCTGCGGGATCAGATCATGGATCTGCGCCGCAGCCTGTTCGACGACGATGATTTACCCGCCTGGGAGCGGGTGAAATACCTGGAAAAACTTTAAGCCACACTCAATCCCCCGAAAGATATGGCGACCGACATAGGAACCGTACACAAGATCGATATCGACAAGGAGATGCGCGGGGCGTATCTGGATTACGCCATGAGCGTGATCGTGTCCCGCGCCCTGCCCGACGTGCGCGACGGCCTCAAGCCCGTGCACCGACGCATCCTGTATGCCATGCACAGCATGGGCCTGCGCCATGACAAGCCGCATCGCAAGAGCGCGCGCATTGTCGGCGAGGTGCTGGGCAAGCTCCACCCCCACGGCGACACGGCTGTATACGATGCCATGGTGCGTATGGCGCAGGATTTCTCCATGCGCTATCCCCTCGTTGATGGGCAGGGCAACTTTGGCTCGATCGATGGCGACAGCGCCGCGGCCATGCGCTATACCGAAGCCCGGCTGGCTGCCATCGCCGAAACCATGCTGCACGATCTGGATAAAGAGACCGTGGATTGGAGCGCCAATTTTGACGACAGTCTGCTGGAACCTCAGGTATTGCCGGCCGCCTTGCCCAACCTGCTGTTGAATGGCTCCAGTGG
>JAJRXO010000651.1 GCA_024276255.1 Chloroflexota bacterium
CAGGGAAATGAAACGTTGTCCTACGGCGCCGGTGGCGCCCAGAACTCCAACCGGGATTTTAGCCATGATTCGTCTACCTCAAAATAATGCGGGAGCCAGCTATAAAACCTGTGCCAGGGCCACGACATCGGCCAGCACACCGGCTGCCGTGCCGTGCACACCGGCGCCACGGCCCTGCAATACCAGGGGCGTATCAGCATAAACGTTACTATGAAACGCAATCAGGTTATCGGTGCCCTGCAAACGACCCAGCGGGCTCTGCCGGGGAACCTCCTGCAGGCCCACCTGCACTTCGCCGCGGGCTACAGTGGCCACATAACGCAAAACCTGATCGCGGGCCGCGGCAGCCTGTACCTGTTGCCGATATGAGTCATCCACCTGGGCGATCTGCGCCATGAATTCATCCACCGGGCAATTTTGCAGCTGCGGAGGATAGAGGGCCTCCACCGTAATCTGCTCCAGTTCCAGGGGCCAGCCCAGGGTGCGGGCCAGGATCAGCGCCTTGCGCGCCACATCCATGCCCCCCAGATCGTCGCGGGGATCGGGCTCGGTATAACCGCGGGCGCGGGCGGTATGCACCAGCTCCGAAAAAGCCTCACCCGCCTGCAAGCCGGTCGTCAGGTAGCCCAGGGTGCCGCTGAAACAGCCTTCGATGCGATGCACGGGATCATAGGCGGCGATAAGCGCCTGCCGCAGCGTGGCGATCACGGGCACACCGGAACCAACCGTGGCCTCGTAACGCAACCGATCCTCTTTCAGCAACGCCTGGAAGGTCTCGAACGATTGGCTGAGCGGCTTCTTGTTGGCCAGCACCGCCCCATAGCCGCGGGCGAGCGCCAGCTGAATGGCCGCCACGGTGTCATCGCTGGCGGTCACGTCGATGACGATCGTTTCCGGCCCCCCGGCCACATCGACGATGTCCTCCAATCCTTCGTGTGCATAACCGATATTCATCTCGTTAAGGGGCACGCCTTCTGCCTTGGCCTGCACCATGCGTGTGAGTGTTCCATAGTTGAAGCCCTGCATATCCACAGCCGCGCCCCTGCTGTCGCACAGGCCCACATAGTTGAAGCGCAGGCCATAGCGCCATTCGAATTCATCGCCGGCGGCCAGCACCCGTTCTACTACGGCCCGGCCCACACCGCCAAGTCCGAATTGTATTAAGGCAATTTCTTTCATCGTATTGGTCCGAACGTAGTTGTTTGGCGGAACAGACACCATGAGCGGCTGCACGCCGATGAGGATGAAAATGGTCTGCGCACAGAGCATCTGTAGCCCGGAAAACCCGTAAACCGGAAAACCGGGATGGGGCGGCGTCGCCCACAACCGGCCTGGGTTCCTGGTCTTCTAGGCTACGTGTTTACTGTGCTACGGGTCTACATTGATACAAATCTGTGTTCTGTTTACGAAGCTGCAGAATGTGATGCATCATGCCGGCTGTTTTTCGGTGAAAAAGGCGGCGTGGATGCGGCGCACGGCCTCGGCCGCGTCGGCTTCGCTGACCACCAGCGAGATGTTCACCTCGCTGGAGCCCTGCGCCAGGGCGATCACATTGATGCCAGCGGCGCCCAGAGCGCTGAAAATGCGACCGGCAATGCCCGGAGTGCCGCGCATACCCGCTCCCACGACGGCGATGATCACGATATTGTTCTGCACGCGCACGCGGTCGATGAAATGCCGCTGCAATTCCAGCTCCAACTCTTTTTTCAGCGCCGCAACCACGGATTCAGTGTTGTTCTCAGGCACCGAAAAACAGATGCTTTGCTCTGAGCTGGCCTGGCTGATCATGAGCACGTTGGCGCCCACATTGGCCACAGCCCGGAAGGTGCGGGCGGCAATGCCCGGCACCCCGATCATGCCCCGGCCTTCTACATTCACAAGGGTCAGGTCGTGGATGGCGGTGATCGCCTTTACGGAACCTTCCACTTCGGCCTCGGGCAATATCAGGGTGGAGGGCCCGTCGGGATCGAATGTGTTGGCCACGCGGATGGGTATCTTGGCCTCGATTGCCGGCAGGATGGTCTTGGGATGCAGCACCTTGGCGCCATAATAGGCCAGTTCCGCGGCCTCGATATAACTGAGCTCGGGCAGTGTCCGCACTTCGGGCACGATACGCGGATC
>JAJRXO010000652.1 GCA_024276255.1 Chloroflexota bacterium
CGGATCAGCGCCTGATGGGCAGGATTCTGAATCCAGGCAGAAGCGCCAGAGGGATGGGGCAAGGGTATCACAATACGGCCATCGATGTGAAAACGCTGGCCGATCAGATCAACCAGTTTGAATCCACGGCCAAACACCGTATCGATGGCCATTTTTCCCACCGGCACCAGCACTTCCGGATCAACGAGGGCAAGTTCTGCCTCCAGCCAGTCACGGCAAAGCCGCTGTTCGGCACGCGTCGGGGCCCGGTCGCCGCGCCCCGACTTGTTGGGGCCGGGAAAACATTTGGTGACCGAGGTGATATAGCACTGCGCCCGAAATTCATCCTCGTCCCAGCCAGCCTGCTGAAACCAGCGGAAGAGCCGGGCCCCGGCCTTGCCACTGAAGGGCTTGTGGGTTTGTGTGACCTCAACCTGGCCCGGCGCCTGCCCCACAACCATCAGGCGGGCAGTGGCCGGGCCAGAGAAAATGGGCGGGCCCAGGATCGAATAACCGGCGTCAGCGCAGCGACGGCAGAGGCGCAGCTGGCTGTGGATCTGTGCGAGTTCGTCGTCCATGAGGGAATCCCGGGCCACCGGCGATGCAAACTTCAGGCTTCCAATGTGGAAACATCGCCCACATCTTTGCCCAACGCCTGGGCTTTGAGCACGCGGCGCATAATCTTACCGGAACGCGTCTTGGGCAGCTTGTCCACGAAAGTGATCTTGGCTGGCACAGCGATGGGGCCGGTTTCGTGGCGCACGTGCTGCTTGAGCTCCTGCTCCAGCTCGGGTGAGGCCTGGGCGCCACTGCGCAGAATGCAGTAGGCCCAGATCACATTGCCCTTCAGCTCGTCGGGAATACCGATCACTGCCGCCTCGGCCACATCAGGATGACTGACCAGGGCGCTTTCGATCTCGGCCGTGCCCAGACGATAGCCGCTGACCTTGATCACATCGTCGATGCGCCCGATGATCCAGAAATAACCGTCTTCATCCTTGCGCGCGGAGTCGCCGGTGAGATAGTAGCCCTTGTCGCGGAATCGCTGCCAATACTGGCGGATATAACGATCGGGATCGCCATACACCGTGCGGGCCATGCCCGGCCAGGGACGTTTAATGATGAGATAGCCATCCTCACCTGGCGCCACGGGATCGCCCTCCTCATCAACCACATCGGCGACGATGCCAGGGAAGGGACGGGTGGCAGAACCGGGCTTGAGCGGCACCGAGGGCAGGGGGGTGATCATAAAACCCCCGGTCTCAGTCTGCCACCAGGTGTCCATGATGGGGCATTTCTTATTGCCGATCACGCGGTAATACCAGCGCCAGGCTTCGGGGTTGATGGGCTCACCCACCGTACCCAGCAGACGCAGACTGCTGAGATCGTGACGGCTGGGCCAGGCATCGCCAAAACGCATCAGCCCACGGATGGCGGTGGGCGCTGTGTAAAGAATGGTAATGCCATAGTGCTCGATCATCTTCCACCAGCGATTGGGGTACGGATGCGTGGGCGCCCCTTCGTAGATGAAGCCGGTCGCCCCCAGGATCAGCGGCGCATACACAATGTAGCTGTGGCCGGTAATCCATCCCGGATCTGCCGCACACCACCAGCGATCTTCTTCTTTAATGTCGAAAACCCACTTCAGGGTGGTACTGGTGTAGACCTGATAGCCGCCATGGGTATGGATGATCCCCTTGGGCTTGCCGGTTGTGCCGGAGGTATAGAGAATGAACAGGGGGTCTTCGGCATCCATGACCTCGGTGTTGCAGAGGGGCGAGGCAATGGGCAGGGCCAGCAGATCGTGCAGCCAGTAATCGCGGCCGGGCTCCATGTAGATGTCCTGCCCGGTGCGTTTAACCACGATCACGTGTTCGACCACCGGCGAACGCTTGATAGCCTCATCCGCCGTCTTCTTCAACTCCACGATCTTGCCGCGCAGCCAGGCGCCATCGGCCGTGATCAACACCCGGCTCTGGGCATCCTGAATGCGATCGGCCAG
>JAJRXO010000653.1 GCA_024276255.1 Chloroflexota bacterium
ATGTGCAGCGGTTGCAGAAAGCCCGGCCGGTCATGCTCCGTTCCTATGCCTCCACCGTGTACTATCTTGCCCGGCGCATGCTGGATCTGGGCGTGAATGTGTACGTGCCCTCGATTCTCACCACCGGCGAAACCCTCACCCCCAACATGCGGGCTGCCATTGAACAGGCCTTTGCCCCGGGCGTGGTATACAACGAGTACGGTGGCGATGGCATGCAGATCGCCGCCGAATGTGAGCGCCATGATGGTATGCACATCAATGCGGAGACGATTTTCATCGAGATCGTGCGCAATGGTGAACGCGTGCCCCAGGGTGAGTTGGGCGAGATCGTGCTCACCAACCTCGAATCTACTGCCGTACCCTTCATTCGTTACAATATCAAGGATGTGGGCGCCCTCAACTATGAACCCTGTGCGTGTGGCCGGGGGTTGCCGCGGCTGTCCCATCTTGAGGGCCGTCTCACTGATATGTTCATTACCCCTGACGGCCACTGGCTGACCGTGCATCAATTCTCCGGCTTTTTCGAACACATCAAATCGGTGCGTAGCTTCCAGGTTATCCAGAAAGCCGTGGATGAGATCCTCATCAAGCTGGTGGTGGATGATAGCTTCAGCGATGCCGACCATCAGCGTATCATGGAACGATTCCGCCGCTATCTTGGCCCCAATAATCAGTTTCGCCTTGAATTTGTGGATGATATCCCCACAACTCCCTCGGGTAAACGGCGCTTTTTCATCTCCGAAGTCATTCAGGGCACGGGCAACAGCCTGGGCGTAAACGAGATCGTGGAGCCATCGTGAGTACGGATTGGTCGCAATTACACATCGCCGTGCTGGGCCCCTTTCCGCCCCGGCCGGGCGGGGTCTCGGTGCAATGTGCCCTCCTGGCCGAGCATCTGCAGGCGGCAGGGGCCGGCGTGGTTCGCATCAACAGCGACGTGCCGCGATTACGGCGGGCCGGTCGCGCGGGGCGGCTGTTGCTGCCGATAGCCCAGGTGGGGTCCCTGCTGTGGCAGATGTTCAGGAGCCGCGGGCGCTGGCAGGTGCTGCATGTCCACGCGGCTTCCTGGTGGGGCTTTATGCCCGTCGTGGTGGGCTGGCTGGCCGGCCGCGGGCGTCGGCGAGTGCTCAGTTATCACGGCGGAGAGGCTGCGGCCTTTTTGCGACGCTATCATTGGCTGGTGCGGCCCCTCCTTCGTCGCTATCATGCTGTGCTCACCCTCACGCCTACTCAGGATGCCATCTTCGCTCGCTACGGCATCAAGGCCCTCATCGTACCCAACATCGTGCCGGTCGAACGCTTTCATTTCCGGCATCGCCATCGCCTGGCCCCGCGTATTCTATGGCTTCGGCAGCTGGAAGCGCGTTATCGGCCCCACGACGCCCTGGAAGTGCTGCGTCGAGTGCAGACGCATGTGCCTTCAGCCACGTTGACGATGGTGGGTGGAGGCCAGCTCCAGGCCGAGCTGGCACAGTACATCCATCGGCTGAAACTGTCTGGCGTGCGCCTGTACGGCCCGGCGCAACCCCACGAGATCTCTCGCCTTTACGACGAAGCCGACATCTTCCTCAATACCTCGGCCATCGACAATCTACCGTTGACGCTCATCGAAGCCAGCGCCAGCGGCCTGCCCATTGTCTCCACCCGCGCCGGGGCCATCCCCGACCTGATTACTGACGGTCGCGATGGCCTGCTGGCGCCTGTTGGCGATGTGGAGCAACTGACCCATCACATTCTCACCCTCTTGCAGCAGCCCGAGCTGGCGCAACGCCTGTCGGCCGCGGCCGCGGCCAATGCCGCCCGCTTTACCTGGTCCCGGGTCGCTCCCCAACTGGCGCAGGTTTATTTCCAGGCCGCAAAAGCTCCCGTTCCCCTTGAGAACACACCATGAATTCACAATCCAATCTTGCCCGTCTGGGCGAAAACTGTCTCATTCAGCCCCATGCCATCGTGGGCTTCATGTATCGGCCCGATTGTGGACCGGCTTATCTCGGCAATGGCGCTGTTGTGCGTGCTTATACCATTATTTACGGCGATGTGCGCATCGGTGATGGATTGCGCACCGGCCATCATGCCCTGATTCGCGAATTTACCGCCATCGGTAATTATGTGCTGGTGGGCACCAGCACGGTCATCGATGGGCAGGTGGAAATCGGGGATTATGTGAGCATCCAGACGCGGGTGTACATTCCCTCGCACACACAGATCGGCAGTTATGTGTTCATTGGTCCTGGCGCGGTGCTCACCAACGACAAATATCCCCTGCGCCAGCGTGCGACCTATCAGCCCCTGGGGCCGGTGCTCGCCGATCATGTCACCATCGGCGCCAATGCCACCCTGCTGCCAGGGGTGAAAATAGGGGAGGGTTCTATGGTCGCTGCCGGCGCCGTGGTCACAGCCGATGTGCCGCCGTGGAGCCTGGCCGTGGGGGCTCCCGCCCGCGTACAGCCCCTGCCAGCCCATCTGCGCCAGCCCAACGTACCCATCTTTAAGGAATAGATATCACGAGCGGCCGTTCGCCGATGATGATGAAAATGATCTGCGTACAGGCCATCTGTAGCCCGGAAAACCCGTAAACCGGAAAACCGGGATCGGGCGGCGTCGCCCCCAACCGGCCTGGTCTACTGGTCTTCCGGACTACTACTTACAGAATATAAGCGGTACCTACAGGGCTTCTGCGACGATCTCCACGATGTCTTTGACAGCCACCTGCTCATCGGCTTGCTTGGATGCATCGGTTAACATGGTCAGGCAGAAGGGACAGCCGACGGCGATGGTGTCGGCGCCGGTGCCGACCGCTTCCTGGTAGCGATTCATGTTCACTGCTTCCGTGCCATGTTCTTCTTCCTTCCACATCTGCGCTCCCCCGGCGCCACAGCAGAAGGAGAGATTGCGGGTGCGATCCATTTCGGCCAGTTCTGTCACGGCAAAACTCAACACCTGCCGTGGTGCTTCGAAGATGCCATTGTGCCGACCCAGATAGCAGGGATCGTGGTAGGTGACCCTGGATAGAGCTTCCGACTTGGGGGCAATCTTGCCGGCGGCGATGAGTTCGTTCAGCAACTGCGTGTGATGAATGACCTCATAATGACCGCCGTATTGACCGTATTCCTTTCCCAGGGTGTGCAGGCAATGGGGGCAGGTCGTGACAATGCGCTTGGGGTTGACCTCGTTCAGCGTTTCGATATTCTGCGTTGCCAGTTCAAAGAAGAGATATTCGTTGCCGGCGCGACGGGCCGAATCCCCCGTACATCTTTCACGCTCGCCCAGCACGGCAAAATTGACGCCAGCCGCCTTCATGACTTTGGCCAGCGCTTTGGCCGTAGACTGTGCCCGCATATCGTAGGCGGGTGCGCAACCCACCCACCACAGGATGTCGGGATCGGGGTTCTCGTCTACGGTGGGGATGTCGAGACCCGCTGCCCAGGCCATGCGGTCCGCAGC
>JAJRXO010000654.1 GCA_024276255.1 Chloroflexota bacterium
CGTTCACGGCGTCAGTGGGGGCCAGCAGCAAGACCAGGGCCTGCCCCTGATCATCGATCTCCCTGCTTTCGCCTCGAAAGGTGGAGAAGGGAGCCTGGGGGCGGTGGAGGATGAGGAGCTGCTTGGTCGTTCCCTGACGGCCCAGGGCAAAGAGGGCGCCGTGCGCCTGCACCAGGGATTGCGGATACACGGCCAGGCCACTGAGGGTGGACAGGCGGCCAGCAAGCTGACGGGCGAGAGCAGCGGGCAGGGGAGGGTGCAGATGAGAAGCCAGGGGGAGGAAGGTGCTCAGGTGCATGAAAGAACTCCTGGAAAGAAATTGGGGGGAAGTAGCGTTTTTATGTCGCCGCATCCCTGCCGGCCTCTGAATCACTCATCCCGTTTCAGCCCGCGCAGATAACGGATCGCCTTTTGCGCCGCGGTATCGGCATCGGGCAGGGGCATGAATTCGCCGGAGACGAAACCCTGGTAGCCGGTGGCGAAGAGGGCATCGAGTACAGATCGAAAATCGATGTGCCCGGCGCCGGGATACCAGCGATTGGAGTCGGCTACATGGAAGTGGAAGATGCGATCGCCAGCGGCGCGGATGCTATCCTCGATGGACGCGTCCTCGATGTTCATGTGGAAGGTGTCGAGTAGGAGGCCGAAGTTGTCTGCGGCCACGCGCTCGATCAAATCCAGGCCGTCGGCAACGTTATTGATTAGCGAGGTCTCGTAGCGATTAATTGGCTCCAGGGCCAGGCGCACACCATGGGGGGCGGCAGCGTCGCTGCATTCCTGCAGGGCCTCGATAACCCAGCTCATGGCCTGTTCCTGGCTGACGCCGGGCTTGACAATGCCGCGCAACAAGCCGATGATGATCACGGCGTCAAAGCGGGCGGCCACGGGGATGTGGCTCTTCACGCGTTCGATGGCGGCGCGGCGGATCTTCGGATCGGGATCGGGGAATGAGAGACCCTCTTCGCCCCAGGCCTGACCGGTGCCAATGGCAGGGACGGTCAGACCATATTTCCGGGCGATGGCGTCGATCTGCTCGGGGTCTATGAGACGGGGATCGCGGATGGCGAGCTCGACGCCATCGTAGCCCCAGCCCGCGATCTTGGCCATATTGGCTTCGAGATCGCCTTTGAATGCCACGGCATTGAACTGGGCCGGTTGGGTGGAAAGGACAATGGAAAGTTTCATAGGCATGTTTGTCGAAGGGTTGCGGTGTGGTGTTTATTTTCGCCGCATCACGGATGCGGCGAGCGCCAGTGGATGCGGAGAACGCCGACGGAGTTGCAAGCGTCAGGCGCATCCGTGATGCGCCGAGGATGCTTTACGCGTCATACGTGCCGGCGGTCACGTTGCCGCCATGGCCGGTCCAGTTGGTATGGAAGAACTGGCCGCGGGGTTTATCCACGCGCTCGTAGGTGTGGGCGCCGAAATAATCCCGCAGCGCCTGAATCATGTTGGCAGGCAGGCGTGCGCTGCGATAGCCGTCGAAATAGGCCAGGGAAGCGCTCATCGCTGGCACGGGGATGCCCAGCTCGATGGCCGTGCGGACCACCTTTCGCCAGCTTGCCTGCCGACTGGCCACTGCTTCGCGGAAGAACGGCGCCATCAGCAAATTATCCAGCTGCGAATCGCCACGATAGGCGGCGGTGATGTCGTTCAGGAACACGGCCCGGATGATACAGC
>JAJRXO010000655.1 GCA_024276255.1 Chloroflexota bacterium
CCCTTGCGTTCCAGCTCTTCAAGTTGCTGCACGGTCGTGAGGAAAGCATCGTTGAGGATGGGCGCAAGGTCGGCCAGGAGATCGCTCAGGCTCTCCAATTGATCGAGCATGTTCTCGATATTGCGGGTGTTGCGGGCCAGGCGCTTCAGCAGGTGCAGCAGGTCTTCCAGATGGACGTAGGGTTCGACCTCGGTGAGTTCCTCGATGGCCGCCTCGTACATCTCGTTGACAACGGGCACCAGATCTCGCTTGAGATCATCCATCTCGCGCTGGCGAACTCGCTGATCGGCGATGTATTCGGTGACGATAGCCAGCTGCTCGCTGAGAGCATCCACTTTGGCGTTCAGTTCTTGCAGGGTGGGAGTCGATTCCATGTTGATCCTCCCTTACATCCACTTGCCGGCCATGCTCATCTGGGCGGTGATGGGCATGGGTTTGCCTTTGAGCAGGATATTCCAGTACATCCAGCGGAAAAGAACCTTGCCCCAGTGGTTCATACGGGATTCCTGCAACAGCGAGAAGGGGCCGACGCCGGGCAGGGGGAATTTGCCAGGCAGGGGTTCGACGTCGTAGTTGAAATCGATGAGGAAGCCCTTGCCGAAGCCCGATTCGATGTAGCAGTTGGCGTGGCCGTCGAAGGTCGGCTTCAGGTCCAGACCATCGATGTAGCGCAGGAAGTTCTCGATGAAGACATCACCCTCGAAGTGGGCAACCGAACCCGCCTTGGAGCTGGGCAGATTGGTGGCGTCGCCAAGGACGAAGACGTTATCGAAGTTCGAGGCCTTGAGGGTGTGTTTGTCGGTGGGAATGAAGGCCAGTTCGTCACCCAGGCCGGAGCGCTCGATCACTTCGCTGCCCATGTTCGTGGGAATGGTCACCAACATATCATATTCCACTTCTTTCTCGTCATAGGAAACGATCTTCTTGGCATCGGGATCGGCTTCCATGATATTGAAGTCGGGCACGACCTTGATATTTTTCTGCTCCAGGATGTCGCCCAGGAGGGCGGCAGCGCGAGGCTTGGTGAAAGCTGCTGGCAGGGGCGTCACCAAAGTCAGGTCCACGCGATCGCGAATGCCCTCTTCATGGAAGAACCAGTCGGCCAGGAACATGAATTCCAGGGGGGCGACGGGGCATTTGATGGGCATCTCGGCGATGTTGAGCACCAGACGGCCCCCTTCCCATGTGCGCAGCTTGCGTGCAAGGGCCGATGCACCCACCGGGGTGTAAAAATCAAAGATGGATTTGTGCCACTCGTGCTCGGTCAGGCCCGGGGTTTCCTCGGGCACAATGCGTGAGCCGGTGGTAATGATCAGATAGTCATAGCGCAGGGTGCGGTTATCTTTTTTGATGCGCACCTGGTTCTTGTCAGGCTCAATCAGCTCGATTTCCGAGATGATGACCTCGACATCGCGTGGCAAATAGTCACGTCGCGGGCGCTTGATATCTTTTTCTTTGTAAATGCCAAAGGGAATGAACAGCAGGCCTGGTTGATAGAGATGGACGTCCGATTGATCGACAACCGTGATCTTCCATGCATTCAGATCCAGTTCCTGGCTGAGTTTGTTGGCGACAATGGTGCCAGCCGTGCCGCCGCCAAGAATGAGAATACGTTTCATGTTGTACAAAGCTCCTTCTTCTGTTAGGTGTTATGTTATCAGAAAGGCTGGTTGCCGCCGCTGCTTTGGGGTGATGGGCGCAAACAGGCTTATATCCAGGCGATAGACTACTCCTCCTGTGCGATTTGAATGATTTTATGTAATTGCTGGTGATGGCGCAGGCGATCGGTAGCAATGTGGGAAACGATATCAGCGATGAGCTGCACATAGGGCAACGCGGCCTGCTGTTCCTGCAGTGAGAGGTGATGCACCTCCTGCACGTGCTGGCTGATCAGGCTCGGATCCACGCCCAGGTCGGCAGCGATCGTATGCAGCTCGGCTTCCGACGGCGGCCACACATCCGGGGCAATGCC
>JAJRXO010000656.1 GCA_024276255.1 Chloroflexota bacterium
GGCCCGGCCAGACCGCCCGCTTCCCCCAGCCCCTTGGCCAGCCCGGCGATATCCTTATATTGCACCTGGGCATAGGTGGTCTTTTTGGGCTTGTACATGGCCGACAGGCTGTCGACGCGGGGATCGGGGACATGCACCACCGCCGTGTGCACCTCCATGTGCCCGGTGGAGTAGTCAGCCGTCTCCACTTCGCCGCGGGTAAGGGCGTTGAAAATGGTTGTTTTACCACTGTTGGGGAGTCCGATAATGCCAATATGCATGATGATTGTCCGGGATTAGTGGGGAGTGGCCGGTGCTTCGGCATACGCACGGCGGGCTTCTTCGGCGATGATACGGATGCCGGCCTGCACCACATCGGGCGCTTGGGCGTAGCTCACGCGCAGGCATTGCTGACTGTGTTCCCAGGGCTCGTGCAGGCCAGGGAAGAAATAGTGCCCCGGCACCACGATCACGTTGCGCTCTTTCAGGCGACGGTAGAGTTCGCCGCTGCTGATGGGCAGACCCTCGAACCACAGCCATACAAAAAAGGCGCCCTCCGGCTTATGCACGCGACAGGGGACATCCCGCATCTCCTCCCGGATCCAGTCCAGCACCTGATTGGCTTTCTGTTGATAGAAAGGCCGGATCACCTGGGCGCTGAGACCGATGATCTCCCCCTTGCGCACCATGTCCAGGGCCATGGCCGCTCCGATATTGCCGGGCGCCAGGCTGAAGATGGCATTGAGATTGCAAACTGCCTTGATGATCTCGGGACGAGCAATGATGATGCCTGTGCGTGTGCCCGGCAGCCCCAGCTTCGACAGGCTCATGCAGAGCACGATGTGCTCGTCCCATTGCAGCCTGGCCTCGGTGAAGAGGATGGAGGGGAAGGGATCGCCATAGGCATTGTCAATGATCAGGGGGATATCGTGCGCCCGGGCCAACCGGCTGAGATGATCGACCTCGGCGTCGGTGAGCACATTTCCGGAAGGATTGGTGGGCCGGGAGAAACAGATGGCGCCGATGTCATCACCGATGCGGATGCCATCGAGATCGATGTGGTACTTGAACAGCTGATCATCCAGCAACGTGATCTCAGGGCGATAGGAAACGAACAGATCGGGTTGCAGGCCAACGTCGGCATAGCCGATGTATTCGGGGATCAGTGGCAACAGGATCTTGCGGCGGCTGCCGTCGGGCATGTCGCCGGCAAACAGGTTGAACAGGTAGAAGAACGACGTCTGGCTGCCATTGGTGAGGGCGATGTTTTCAGGGCCGAGATGCCAGCCATAGTGGCGACGCAATAAATCGGCCAGGGCCTTGCCGAAAGCCACATCGCCTTCGGGGGGCGCATAATTGCCCAACATCGCCTCCAACTCGCCCTCGTTGAGCAGGATGTCGATCATGCGTTGACGATAAATACCCTGCATGGCGGGGATGGCAGCGGGATTGCCGCCTCCCAGCATGATCTTGGGCTCGTCGCCTGACAGCGCCTTGCCCAGATCATCCATCAATTGCACGATGCCGGCTTCGGCAGTGAACTGTTGACCAAATCTTGATAATTTCATGGCGGA
>JAJRXO010000657.1 GCA_024276255.1 Chloroflexota bacterium
AGCGGTCTCAGCACATCGGTGCCGTTTTCATATTGGGCGTCGTGCCTGGCGGCCTGGGCTGCCAGGGTTTGAATGGTATATTGCAGTGAGTGCCGTTCTGTGAACTGGCCGCGAGCAATCTGCAAGGGCGTCTGCAACGGTACCCGCACCAGATGCAGGCCCATCACCAATCCACCCTGCTGGCGCCCGGTGGCCAGATAACGGCCAAGGCGCAGGAGATCGGTTTCGTGCCGTGGATTGGCCAGAGCCACCATCACTCGCCGCGGCGCCACCGCGTCGATAAGGCGCACGGGAGGGCGTGTGGTGGCGGGAGCGGTGATGGCAACAGCCCGGGCCGAAAAAGCCTGCCAGCCCATGCGCGCCCAGCGCTCTTTTACCAATGGCAATCCATAACGAATGTTGACTCGCGGCCGCGCCCATCCCCAGTACCATACCTGGCTGAGGATGATCAGGCCCACGATGATAGCCTGCGCCACGACTCCGGCAGCCAGCACGATGCCCACACAGCCCAGCGCTGCCAGGATCTGCAAGTACGGCGTGCCGGGTATACGGAATGACGGCTTGTACCAATCGGGAGCGGCCACACGTAGCACCACCACCCCCACATTCAGGGCAGCGTAGCTGTACAATTGCAACACACTGGCGATCTCGGCCAGTGTTTCCAGCTCTTTGACCAGTAAAAACGCCAGCGCCAGCCCGCCCGTGAGCAGGATCGCCCGATATGGCGTCAGTCGTTTGGGGTGAATCTGGCTCAACCACGTGGGGACCATGCCGTCCCGCGACATGGCCAGGTTGATGCGTGATGCTGCCATGATGCTGGCATTTGCCGAAGAGAGGGTAGCCAGCAGACCACCAAAAATCAATATCCCTCCCCCCACTGGCCCCAGCATGCGTTCTGCAGCGACAGTCAGGGGCGAGCGGATATTCTGGATTTCTTCCGGCGAGAACATGCCCGCCACCACGATCACGATCAATATATACAGAACCGTCACCAGGGCGACTGAGCCGATGAGCGCCCGCGGCAGATTGCGGTCGGGATCCTTGATCTCCTCGGAGACGGCGGCTATCTTGACAAAGCCCAAGAACGAGATGAACACGATTGCCGTGGTGTTGAGGATGGGATTGGTGCCGTAGGGCATGAAGGGCGTCAGGTTCTGACTGTCTACGTGCAGCAGGTCGGAGACAATGAAGGCGATGAGGATGGCCAACAGGGTGAGCACGACCACCACCTGGGTGCCTCCGGATTCCTTGGCGCCGACCACGTTGAGCAAGGTGAAAATGACGCCGCCGGCGACAGCGCCCCAGAATGGCGTGATGGGCAAAAACTCCGACAGGTATTCACCCAATCCGAACAGATAAAAAGCAATGGCGAACGTCAGGCTCAGCCAGATGCCGATGCCCGAAATGGCGCCAAAAGCTGGTCCCAGCGAGCGCGAAACAAAGAAATAATCTCCCCCCGAGGTGGGCATCCCTGTCGCCAATTCGGCTGCGCTGGCTGCCGTGATCAAACAGATAATACCGGCGCCAACATACGACAGAATGGCTGCGGGCCCGGTGAGCGTAACCGCCAACCCCGAGAGCAGAAAGATACCGGCCCCAATCATCGTACCCGAACCGATGGTGAGTGCCGCCCAGAAACCTAGCTCCCGGCGCAGATGTTCATTTGTCGTCATGTCGTGTCTGTCTCCGTGGTGGTCGAAGAAGGCAATATTTCACAGGCACGTATTGTACATGCTCTTATTCCCCCGCACAACTTGAGCCCCACGGTTCGGCGAAGCGCCTTCGTCAAACCATCGTCCTACGTGATGAGATGCGCGACCAGGCGAGTCAACGACAGGCCCAGCCGTACCCGCAGGGGAGATCGCACCAGGCTCCAGCGGTCGCTCTCGCGTTCGTAGTGCAACAGGAAACGCCGCCCATCCGCCTGCACCAGGTATAATCGACTGCCCCGCGACTGGCCCTGAGAGTGCCGCCAGATACGGTCGATTTGCTCGATCCGGTAGCGACGGCCCTGCCAGTAAAACTCGGTTGGTGTGCGCCAGCGATTCAGACGCACCTGAATACGGGGATAAGCTCGTTTAGTCATGATTGACTCCTTTTAATGGTGAATAGCATGGGTTTTCCGTAAAATGTGCGCGATGTGCGTTCATGATGATGCTCAAGATCAGCCTGAATTTCTCGCCAGGGTAGAGCTGTAGACCGGGAAACCGGAAAGCCAGAAAACCAGGTGGAGCCGTCGTAGCACAACAGCTTCCCGGTCTACGGGTATTCCGGTTTACGGGGTTCCAGAAAGGCGATGAGCAGCCATACTTTTATCCATACGAACTACCTTGGCCCTGGCTCTGCCACCAACCGACATACTAGCGTGATGATTTTTCTTACGCCGCTGCATCAACATAGTTATACCAGGGTGCATCCTGCTCGATCTCGTCATCTTCCTCAAAACCCAGCACATGAAACTTGCGACGCTGAGGCGACGCTTGGGACATGAGCGCCGGTGGGGAAGCTGGCTGTTGCTGTGCTGGCGGTAGCCAGGTTGAGGGCACGCCACCGCTGACCACGATTACAGGCGGTTGGGCGGACGTGCGAGCGGTATGCTGCCCGGTTTCCTGCCTTTCCAGGACGCGGCGCAGCACCAGCGCGCCGATGAGCAGGGTGGGCACCAGAGCGATGATGCCCAGCAGCACACCTGCGATAAGGGCAAGGGCATCAATGCTGAGTCGAAAGGAGAGGACACCAACCAGGGTGATCGTCGCTGCGACGAGGATGGCAATCAGGGTATGTTTCATAATCGTGTGGGTAGAGAGAGGAATGGGGGGTCTGGGATGTGGTTATTGGTTGTGGTTGGGGAACTTATGTTCTACTCTAGAATAGCAACTATGTTCTAATTTGTCAAGGGGCAATTTGGGCCGGGGAAGCATTTTGGAAATTTCACCCCGGCTTTATGCCTGGCTCAGGCAGCCATTCGGAGCCCATCTGTGTTATACTTACGAGGGGGGCTGAGGCCCCATACCCACCTGCAACGTCAGGTTTTGGAGTTCGTTATGTCGTTAATCAATCGTATTCTGCTCATATTGCCGGTTCTGATAATCAGCATCGCTATTCATGAATTCAGCCATGCCATCACCGCCAACGCCTTGGGTGATCCCACGCCCCGCAGGCAGGGCAGGCTGACGCTGAACCCGCTGGCTCATCTGGATCAGGTGGGCACACTGATGATCATCATGTCGTCGTTGGCCGGTTTTGGTATTGGCTGGGGCAAACCGGTGCAGGTCAATCCCGCTTATTTTCGCCGCATGACACCCCGCGCCGGTATGGGCGTGGTGGCCGTGGCGGGGCCGATATCGAATGTGATCCTCGCCATCATCGGCAGCGTCGCTTTCCATATGGCCGGGCCGGGCCTGCTGCGTAATTTCTGGTTCATATGGGTGCTTGTCAATCTGGCTCTGGCCCTGTTCAACATGATCCCGGTATTCCCACTGGATGGCTATAACGTATTCCTGGGGGTGCTCGATGCCCTGCGCCAACCGTGGGCGCATAATCTGTCCGGTCTATGGCAACGCCAGGCGCAATATGGGCCCATGGTGCTGTTGCTGCTGCTGGTGCTCGACTGGCAATTACCGAGCTTATCACCGATCGGCTGGTTGTTTGGCACGCCATTGCAGTGGGCATTGCGCGTTCTAGGTGTTTAGGCTTGTGAACCAACAGTCGTTACTCCCGAACGTAGTCTGGCAGCGTCTTTATCGCGGCATCGATGCCCTGTTGGCGCCTTGGCGACCGGTTGATGACGCTCCGGCGAGGGCCAGCCTGACACCATCAGCTTTCGCTCTGTATCAGACCATGAGCAAGGCTGATCGCGCACACAGCCTGCGGCTCCTGTATTGGTTACGCAAGCATGGATACGATCATCCTTCGCTGCTCACAGCGGCGTTGCTGCATGATGTGGGCAAGGCGCAGACCAGGCTGCGAGTCTGGCAGCGCACGCTCAAAGTTGTGTTGCGGCGGCGTTGGCCCGGCCTGTGGTATCGCCTGGCGCGTCCGGCCATGCCCGGTTCCTGGCGCTACCCCTACTATGTGCTGGAGGCTCATCCCCAGATCGGGGCCGAGCTGGCACAGCAGGCCGGCTGTGATGAGCTCACCTGTTGGCTCATCCGCTATCATGAAACCGATTTCCCTCCCGCCTCCACTCAGCATGCCTTCCACCGCGTTCTGCAAGAGGCAGACGCGGCCAGTTGATTTCCCTCCACTCCTCCGCAAGTGAAAAAAGATTATGTCTCAAATTACCATTGTAGGCCTGGGGTTGCTTGGCGCCTCCATCGGCCTTTCCCTGAAGAGCGAAGATAATACCTTTGAAATCATGGGGCACGACCGCGACAATGATGCCGTGGTGCGAGCGAAAAAAATGGGCGCCATCGATAAAAGTCACTGGAATTTGATCAGCTCATGCGAAAACGCTGATCTGATCGTGCTGGCTATTCCCGCTGCTGGCATCCCCCCTACCCTGCAGGCGATCCGTCAGGATCTGAAGCCGGGCAGTTTGATCATCGACACGGCGCCCATCATGCGTCCCATGATCGAGGCGGCGGCAGTGCTGCCCGACAATGTGCATTATCTCAGCACCAATCCCATCCTGCCGGCAGAACGCCAACAGCCCAGCGCCGAGCTATTCCAGGATATTTCATGGGCGCTATGCCCGACTCCCGAAACCAACGCTGCTGTGATCAAGCTCGTATCCGACATGGTGAAGACCCTGGGGGCCTCTCCCTTCTTCCTGGACGCTGACGAGCATGACGGCTTGATGGCCGTGGTGGATAACATGCCCATGATCCTGGCTGCCAGCTTGCTGAATGCCTCCGGCAGCAGCTCGGCCTGGCGCGAGATCCGTCGCATGGCCGGCAGTCAGTTCGAGGCAAGCAGTTACCTGCCCGAGTTCTTGCCCGAGGAGTTGAGTCAGCCGCTCATGCCCAACGCCCGACACCTCCAGCATTGGATCGATCGGATTATCGTCGAGCTGGAGGGCTGGAAGGTGGATTTGCAGGAAGAGGACGAGGCCCATTTACAGGCTCGCTTTGAAAAGGCGATTGATCTGCGTACAGAGTGGCTGAACATCCGCGCTAAAAATCGCTGGGAGGAGCCGGAGCGCCCGGAGGATAAACCCAGCTTCTGGCGACAGTTGATCGGCATGCGCCAACCGACCTCGCGGCGCAAAAAATAAGCGCGACCTCAACAGCCCGTCAATACGCCAATTGCGGCAGGATCGCCCCAAACAGGGCCCAGAAAGCGATGGCGGCCAGCAGCACCAGCAACAGCAGTGCCAATGCCCCGGCCGATAGCTGTCGTAGCCGGCCGCGCAGCAACAGACCGCCCGCGGCTATCAGCAAAAACAGCAACAACCAGCCGGGGAGATTGCCCCGCCACAGCCCCCAGGCCGCGCTGGTCACGAATGCGGGCACGATCAGGGCCAGGCCATACCAGCGGCCCTGCATATCGAGCACGCCCTCCAGACTCAGGGCCACGGCAATGGCAATAGGCATCAGGGCCGGGAACAGGTAGCGGCCCTGGTGTTGCACGAAATCCAG
>JAJRXO010000658.1 GCA_024276255.1 Chloroflexota bacterium
CTTCGACGAGGTGCAATGCGGGGTGGGCCGCACCGGCACTTTCTGGGCGCACGAACACAGTGGGGTGCAGCCCGATATCCTTTGCGCGGCCAAGCCCCTGGCCGCCGGTCTGCCCATCGGCGTGGTCCTGGTTTCGCAGGAGGTGGCCGACGTGATCCACCCTGGCGATCATGGCACCACATTTGCCGGTGGCCCCTTTGTCACGGCAGCGGCCAACGTGGTGGTAGAACGGGTAAGCCAACCTGCCTTCCTGCAACACGTGCGCGAAACCGGCGCCTATTTCCAGGAAAGACTGGCCGAGATCAACAGCCCCCACATTCGCCAAATACGCGGGAAGGGCCTGATGATCGGTGTGCAGCTCGATATACCCGCGGCCCCCCTCATCCAGACTGGCTACCAACATGGCCTGCTCTTGCTCAATGCCGGCGCCGACGTGCTGCGTCTTGTGCCGCCTCTGATCATCAGTCGTGATGAAGTTGATATCGCTGTGGAGCGCCTGAGTGCTGTCCTGGCCGAATTCAGTTAAACCGTCCATGTCTGCGCCTTCCCTGATCATCCGGCCGGCCGTGGCCGCGGATGTGTCCGGCATTTGTGATCTGGTCAATGGCTTTGCTGCCCGCAACCTGATGCTGCCGCGCACGCCCCAGCAGGTGCACCACGTACTGGGCGATTTCATGGTGGTGGCGGAGGAAGAACGCATCGTAGGATGCGGATATCTGGCCCGTCTGCGGGCCGGCCTGGTGGAGATCCGTTCGCTGGCCATCGCCGAAAGCCTGCAAGGCCAGGGTATCGGCGGCGAGCTGCTGGAGCGTCTGGTAGACGCGGCGCGGCGACGTGATATGCGCCAGGTATGCGCCCTGACATTGGCGCCGGAGTTCTTCCTGCGCCACGGCTTTCGACGAGTCGATCGCTGGGCCATTAGCCCCAAGATCTGGGGCGAATGCGTTTACTGCCCCAAGTTTCATGCCTGCGACGAAATCGCCGTACTGCGGGAGCTGACACCATGAGCGATACATTGCCCAGGGTGAGCACGCTGATCATCGGCGGCACGGCTGCCTACGGCCTCGATCTCAGTTCTTATCGCCCACTGACAGCGGCCAGGGAATTATCGACCCCATACGGCAACTCTCCCCCCATCCATTTTCTGCGCCCCCGTCCCAATCGGCCCGCCGTGGCCTTCTGCTCGCGTCACGGTCGCCACAGCCTGCAACATTCTGCTGCCTTTCTCAATCATCGTGCTATGATTTGGGCGGCGAAATTGCTGGGAGTGAGCACCATCCTCTCCTGGAATGGTGTGGGCGCCATCGCCTCGCAGCTGGAGGTCGGCGAGCTGATCGTGCCGCACGATCTCATCGACTTCACCCGCGCCCGCCACAGCAGCTTCGACCACCCAGGCCTCATGGCTGCTACCGCCCCGACCTTCCATCCCCGCGCCAGGGCGATGATCCTATCGGCCAGTGCCACTGCCCACAATGGGGGGATTTACGTATGTAGCGAAGGTCCTCGCCTGGAGACCGTCAGCGAAATCCGGCTCTTTCACACTGCCGGCGCCGATATCGTGGGTATGACCCTCGTGCCCGAAGTCTTTTTAGCGCAGGAAGTGGGCATTGCCTATGCCAGCCTGTGCTACATCACCAACTACGCCACGGGCCGGGCCGGAGATCGTCCTCCGAAACGCCAGTTCGGCCCTGTGGTGGCCCGCACCTGCCTGCCCATTTTACTGCAAGCCGCCACCTCACATGAATGAGCACCCATCGTTCAAGGATAGAATATGCGTCTCCTGATTCTCGCGCAACCGGTTCCGCCCCGCGCCCTGGAAGGGCTGGGGAAGTTTATCGAATCGCGCTGTATCGACACACCATACGGCGAGGTGGGGCCATTCGCGCTCAGGCACCCGCCCCGCGGTCGCAATGTGTGGATACTGCCCTATTTTGGTGCACCCGGCCGTACTGATCCGCGGGCCACGCTGTGGGCTGCCAAAAGCCTGGGCGTGCAACGGATTCTGGCCTGGGATAGCGTGACCGGCCTGGACCCGGACCTGCAACGGGGCGACATCGTCTTCCCCGTCGACTATATCGACTGGACCAAACATCAGCCCAGCACCTTTTTTACCCATCACGGCGCCGGTTACATCGCCCAGACACCCCCCTTCTGCCCTGACATCAGCGCCGCTATCCGCCGTCATTTGCCGGAAGCGCGGCCCGTGATCTACCTGGGCGACGAAGGTCCCCGCCACGAAACGGCTGCCGAGGCGACCATGTTCCGGCAGTGGGGGGCGCAGGTGCGCGGGCTGAACCTGGTGCCCGAAACCTATCTGGCCAAAGAGCTGGAGCTATGTTTCGCAGCCGTGGGCGTGGTCACCCGCCTGGGCGCCGATCGTCAACGCAGCCAGCCGGAAGGGCAGGTACGTACAGCCGATCAAATCATCCTCGAAGCCCTTCCGTCAATCTTCGCCGAACTGCCCCAACCCCCCACCTGCGGCTGCGACCATCTGCAGGCCGGCCCCCGGCAGCGCGGCGCCCTGCCTCCCAATTGGCAGGACTGGACATGAATGCGATAATGAACGCCATGAATAATGACACCCTCTGTCAGGACTTGATCGCCCTGGGCGCCGAACTGGTAGCCGAAGGCTTCGTGGTGGGCAGCGGCGGTAATCTCAGCTACCGCACGGCCACGCACATGTGGATTACCCGATCCGGAGCCCTGCTGCACCAGCTCAGCCCCGACGACTTCCTCGCCGTCCCCCTCGACCAACCCTACAAAAAGCCGTCCACCCGGCCCCGACCTTCCACCGAAACGCCCATGCACCTGGCCCTCTATGGCGCCCGGCCCCAGGCCCGCGTGATCATACACTGCCATCCCCGCCACGCCATCGCCTGGGCCATGCAGGGCCGACCCCTGCCTGCCTGCACGCCCGACTTCGCCCTTTATCTGGGCGCCGAAGTTCCTGCCCTGCCCTTCCATCTGCCCGGCGCCCCCATTGCCGAAGCCATGGCCCCCTACCTGGCTCATTACCCGGCCCTGCTGCTGGGCAATCATGGCATTCTCGTCAGCGCCGAAAATGCGGCCAAAGCCCGCCTGCGCACCTTGCACATCGAAGAAACCGCTCAAATTTGCTTACTGGCGGCCGCGGCCGGGGCGCTGCGCCCCTTGCAGGCCGATGAATATGCGAAAATCATCGCCACCTACGGCAAATAACTCAAATACAACTCCCAAATCTCTATGACCCTGCCTCCTCCCTCTGAAAAACCGCGCTATGTGCGCGAGATGTTTGCCCACACCGCCCGCCGCTACGATCTCATGAATCGCTTGATGACACTGGGCCAGGATCAGCGCTGGCGGCGATTGGTGGTCGAGGCCTGCCAGCTACCCCCCGGCGGGCATCTGCTCGACGTGGCGACCGGCACGGCCGACATCGCCCTGGAGGCCCTGCGCCTGCGTCCCGACATCCATGTGGTGGGCAGTGATTTTACGCATGAGATGATGAGGATCGGCAAGAGCAAGGATTCCGCCGGCCGTATTCTCTTTGTGGAAGCCGATGCCATGCATCTCCCCTTTCCCGATAACAGTTTCGATGCTGCCTGCTCGGGTTTTCTGATGCGGAACGTTACCGACATCGCCGCCACATTTGCCGAACAGCGGCGCGTGGTACGCCCCGGCGGCAGGGTGGTATGCCTGGAGATCACGCGGCCCACAACACCCGTCTGGCGCGACCTGTTTCATCTCTACTTCTTCCGCTTTGTGCCGCGCATAACGGCCTTTTTCAGCTCCCACAAAAGTGCATACAGCTATCTGCCCGCCTCCACCCTGGCATTTCCCCGGCCCCCGGCGCTGGCCGAGATCATGCGCTCGGTGGGCCTGCGCGAGATCAGCTATCGCACATTGATGTTGGGAACCATCGCCATCCACGCAGGTGAAAGCACATGAGCCAACGCCTTATCATCGCCATGTCGGGCGCCTCAGGGCAGATCTACGGCGTGCGGTTGTTGCAGATCTTGCAGCACAGCCCCGAAATTGAGACCCACGTGGTGATGTCGCAGGCCGCCGGCATGACCCTTGCCCAGGAGACCTCCTACACAGCCAAAGACATCGCTGCTCTGGCCGATGCCTTCTATCGACCTGGGGATGTGGGGGCTGCCATTGCCTCGGGTTCATTCATGACGATGGGCATGATCGTCGTTCCCTGCTCCATCAAGTCCCTGAGCAGCATCGCCCACAGCTACGACGCCGATCTCATCACCCGCGCCGCGGATGTGCAGCTCAAGGAGGGGCGGCCGGTGCTGCTGGTCGTGCGGGAAACCCCCCTGCACCTGGGACACCTGCGCCTGATGGTGCAGGCGGCCGAAATCGGCTGCACCATTATCCCGCCCGTACCAGCTTTCTATCACCGGCCGCAAAGCATCGACGACATCGTCAACAACACCTGTGGCCGCATCCTGGCCCGCATTGGCGTTCGCACTGATCTGGTAGAAGAATGGCAGGGGCTCAGTCAGGACCGCAGGGCAAGATGATGCATCCCGCCTCCGGGGCGGCATCCCGCCTGCACACGGTGTTCACACTGCTGGCCGGGCATTACGGCCAACCCGTCTGGCGTCGCCGCGGCGATCCGGTCGATCAACTGGTGGGCACCATCCTCAGCCAGAACACCAGCGATGTCAATACCGAGCAGGCGTTCCGTAGCCTGCGGGCCGCCTTTCCCACCTGGCAGGATGTCATCGACGCGCCCACGTCAGCAGTGGTTGCGGCCATTCGTTCCGGCGGCCTGGCCAATCAAAAGGCCCCCCGCATTCAACAGGCTCTGCGTCAGATCCAGCAACAAAGCGGCAGCTTTGATCTCAGCCATCTGGTCACGATGCCCGTGGACGAAGCCCGCGCCTGGCTCATGCGATTGCCGGGGGTCGGCGCCAAAACCGCTTCCATCGTGTTGCTCTTCAGTATGCAGCGGCCGGCCTTTGCCGTCGACACGCACGTGCATCGACTCAGCCGACGCCTGGGCCTGGCCCCGGCCAACGCCACCCCCGAACGCGTCATGCGGATCATCGAAGAAACAGCCCCAGCCGAATGGCTTTATCCGCTGCACATCAACCTCATCCGTCACGGTCGGGCGGTGTGTAAAGCCCGGCGGCCCCGTTGCCCGACCTGTTTTCTGCAAGATCATTGTCTGTTCTTCTCCACTGCCCAACACTAATGAAATCCTCATCTGAATTTCATATTCGCAATCAAGTCTGGACCTGGGGCGCCCGCACCTACATCATGGGCATCCTCAACGTCACCCCCGACAGTTTCTCCGGCGACGGCCTGCTGCAAAACACTGATTTCGTGGCTCAGGCCGTGGCCCAGGCTGAACGCATGATCGCCGAAGGCGCCGATATCCTCGACGTGGGCGGCGAAAGCACGCGACCCGGTTCGCAGCCGATCACGGCCGACGAAGAATTGCGTCGCGTGCTGCCGGTGATCAAAGCACTGCGCCAATTCAGCGACATTCCCATCTCGATTGACACCAGCAAGGCCATGGTAGCCGAGGCCGCGCTGGCCGCGGGCGCCGACATGCTCAACGACGTCTGGGGGTTGCGTCTGGACCCCGATATCGCCGCCGTGGCAGCCCGGGCCCGGGTGCCGGTTGTGCTCATGCACAATCGCTCCCACCCCAAAGAAGCCAGCATCGATCCCGCTCTGGGCGGCCGATACGTGGGCGTCGCATACGACGATCTGCTGTCTGATGTCCAGCGTGAGCTACGTATCAGCATCGATGTTGCCCTGCGGGCCGGCATCCCCGAGGAACATATCATCCTCGATCCCGGCGTTGGTTTTGGCAAGACCGTAGAACAGAATCTGGAACTCTTGAACCGGCTGGACGAGATCAAAGCCATGGGGTACCCCCTGCTGCTGGGAACCAGCCGTAAATCATTCATTGGCTACACACTGAACCTGCCACCGGATCAACGCGACGAGGGCACGGCGGCCACTACCGTCATCGGGATTCTGCGCGGGGCCGACATCATACGCGTCCACAACGTGCGCATGAATGTGCGCGTCGCTCGTATGAGCGATGCCGTGGTACGGAAACGAGCGTAAATGCAACGGTCGTCCCATGTGAAAATGTCCGGCCCTTTCATCCGGCTCATGGCTGCGGTAATGAGCGTGTGGTTGTTGGCTGCCTGTGGGACCACACCCACTCCCATCATCACCCCCGCCATCTCTCCACCCGCCCCAACAGCATCGCCCACGCCCACTGCCAGCCCTACACTCACCCCCTCGCTCACAGCCACACCCACGAGCACACCAACACCCACACCAACACCCACGCCTACGGCCACCGTCACCCCCACGCCCACTATCACGCCCACGTCCACACCCACGCCCGGCCCCACCCCCGACGGCGTATTGCGCCGCATCCGGGTGCCGGTGCTGATGTATCATTACATCTCCACCCCGCCGGCCGGCGCCCATCCCTACCGCGTGGGCAACTCCCTGGCCCCTGATGTATTCAACGCCCATCTCGACTACCTGCAACAAGAGGGCTACACCACCATCCAGCTCAAGGATCTGATCTCCTACCTGGCCACGGGTGCACCGCAACTGCCCCCCAAACCCATCGTGCTCACCTTCGACGATGGCTACGCGGACAGTTACTTCAACGCCTTTCCCGCCCTGCAGGCGCACAACATGATCGGCACCTTTTTCATTATCACCGACTTTGCCACCCAGGCCGCCGACGATCCAACCTACGCCGATTATGCTACCTGGGATCAGTTGCGCGAGATGGCCGCCGCGGGCATGGAAATCGGCTCCCACAGCCGCAATCATCCCGATCTGGCAGGAAAGGACCTGGATTATCTGGTGTGGCAGGCGCTGGGTTCGAAAGAAACCATCGAGGCTGAGATCGGCGCTCATCCCCACATCCTGGCCTACCCCTCGGGCTCCTACGATCAACTGGTGATCGACGTTTTCCGCTCCGCTCATTTTTGGGGCGCCGTGACCACGCAACAGGGGACCCTGCAGGACAGCGATCATCTTTTCGAGATCAAACGCCTGCGCATCAGCCACGATACTGCAGTGCCGCAACTGGCAGCCCTGCTGGCCTATGACTGGCCCGACTGAGCGCCAGCCTCTCTGGCAACAGGCATAAATTGACACAACTTCTGCTTCACCGTAGAATGCCCTGGGTCGTCAGCTCCGCGCAACAGGCGATCCCAGAGGTTTATTATTTGTAATGTCCGATTATCGCAGCCATCTGAGTATTACCGTATGGGCCGCCCTGCTGGTCATGGTGCTGGGCACCATCCTCACCCTGCCCGAACGCACAACCGAGTTTTTCGTGTTGGGTTCCCCCGTGCGCCTCACCGTCAGCAGCTCCGTGCTGGTAGCCCTGGTAGCCCTTACGGTGGTCTGCGCCGGATTTGACGCCGCCCTGCGCACGCATCCCCGGCCGGATTTGTTGCAGCACTCATCCCGGTATTGGGGCCTCCCTGCTGTTTCGATCCTGACTGCGGTGCTCGGGCTGCATCAGGTGCAGGATAAAACAGCATGGCTGTTCGGGCTGGTGGCCACGGCCGGATTTCTGATCACGGTCCTGTGGGCCGAGTACCATGTCGTCGACAGAGAGGCGCCGGAGTTTACACGGTGGCACCTGGTGCTGAATGCGCTGGCCCTGACAGTGCTCAGCATTGCCCTGTTCAGTATCTACATGCTGCGCATGCGCTCGCTGCTGTCCGCTCCCCTGGTGGGCGGTATCGTCATGCTGGTGGCGCTGGATATGTTGCGCGATTATGCCCCCTCCGCGCTGGACGCCCACCTTTATGCCGGGATCATCGCCCTGCTAATGGCCCAGGCGACCTGGCTGCTCAACTACGCTGCCTTCTCGGCCCAGAATCTCAGCCTGGCCCTGATGCTGATCTTCTACATACTGATCAGCTGGACGCTGCGGGAATGGCAGGGGCGTCCTGCCTCCCGGCTGCTGGAAGTATTCGTATTGTTGGTCGTGCTGGGACTGACAACAGCGCTTGTCTTTTGAATTCTGATTAAACTTTCCGCGCGACCGTATCTATTCCGCGAACGGCGTCGTCTTGAACTACAGCCAGGATGCTGCAATGCCTGGGTGGGAAGGGGGAACCTGCCTTGCTTTGGCACATCCTGGCACCCACTTTTTAATATCGGCGAGAGAGCACCGCTTGCTTGCCGACATTGTCTCAAGCACATCATGAGTCCCAAAACCGTTGGGGGACGCGTTTTGAGAACCTCTATGATGCGCTTCCGACACAAAGAAGGACAGCCTTAACCGGCTGTCCTTTTTGTTGGATATGTTTCGAGAAGAGTATTGGCGCCTTTTGCAAAGAGCGGCTCCGTGTTGCGTAATACGCAATTGGCCACCTGCCTGCGTTGAAAGCAGGGAACTATTACGTCGTAAACTCCCTGAGATGTCGTTTTTCATGAATGGCGATCACCCGGAAAACACCGGCAACCGTGGTATCGAAGCCGCCGGGATGATGCCCGCTCTTCTGCCAGTCATCATCACCCACACGCTCGAGCAAGGCGAGGGTGGCAGCGCGGTTCTGGCAATACTCGCGGCGAACCTCCTCAAAACTGTGAGATGCCCGCAATGCCACCTGCTCATCGTTATGCCGATCGAGATCAAAGCCCGGTATGTCCAGCGATTCTCCGGCCAGCAAGCGCTGAATCACCTGATAATGGCCGATTTCGGCCGCGGCCAGATGCGCCAATACGTCCTGATTGCGCCACTCGGGGTTGTTGCTGGGGCGGGCAGCCGTGCTGGCGTCCCAGCTATCTACAATGGCCAGCACGGCCTTATGGCTGGCAAGCAATCGCTGTCGTAGTTTCTGGCGCTGATTCATGGGAGTATTCTCCGAAAAATGATGGGAGATCAGGGCACGATTTCATAACCGCCATCGACGATGATCGTCTGGCCGACGATATTTCGGGCGGTATCGCTGCACAGAAAGGCGACCACGCCTGCGATCTCTTCGGGGCTGATAAAAGCGCCCGTAGGTGTGCGCTGGCGAGCGGCAGCGATCATCGTCTGCCAATCAGGAAAGTGTTGCAAGGCGTCGGTGAGTACGACGCCGGGGGAAATGGCGTTGGCCGTGATGCCAAAGGGGGCAAGCTCCACCGCGAAATAGCGGATGAGCGTCTCGATGGCTGCCTTGCTTACACCCACGATGCCATAATTGGGCATGGCGCGCCGTGCGCCCATGGAGCTGATGCCGATGATGCGCCCCCAGCCACGATCTTTCATGTAGGGAGCGGCTGCCTTCACGCCATGGAACAGAGACCGGGCATTGATGTTGATCGTCCAATCCCACTCACGGTCATCCTGCTCGAGCAGGGGACGGGGCACCCCCGACGCGGCATTGGCCACGAAAATATCCACACCGCCAAAAGCCGTGGCCGCTTCTTCTACCAGACGGATCACCTGCTCTTTGCGGCCCACATGGGCCTTGACCACGATCGCCTTGCCGCCAGCTTCCAGCACATCGCCGACTGTTTGCTCGGCCGAAGCCCGGTTCCGGAAGTAGTTGACGGCCACATTGGCCCCCTGGCGGCCCAGTTCAATGGCGATGGCACGGCCAATGCCGCGCCCGGAGCCGGTAATGACAGCGGTTTTGCCTTGCAGGTTGCTCATGGTTTATTTGCCCAAAAGTGCGCGCAGGAAGAAGAACAGATTTGCCGGGCGTTCGGCCAGCCGCCGCATGAAGTACGGGTACCAGGCGTGACCATACGGCACATAAATGCGCATACGATGCCCGGCCTGCACCAATCGACGCTGCTCGTCACGGCGGATTCCGTACAGAAACTGCACTTCCCAGCGATCCGGGGCAATGCCGTGGGCGGCCGCGTATTGGGCTACGGCATTATACACAAAATCATCGTGCGAGCCCACTGCCAGACGGGCTCCACTGGCCCGGGCCTCGGGCGTGAGCAGCATGCGGCTGAGGGCGATCATTTCGTTGCGGATGGCGGTGCGATCGTGCCAGGCAATGTCGGCGGGCTCATCATACGCACCTTTTACAAGGCGCAGGTCGGCTATGCCTTCGTCAATCAATGCCCGTACATCCTCCTGCGTACGAAACAGATATGCCTGCACCACCACGCCTACGTTACTGAATTCGTCGCGCAGGCGGCGATAGATGGCCAGGGTTTGATCCACCAGGCTTGATTCTTCCATGTCAATGCGCACAAAACGGCCATGCTCCCGCGCGGTGGCAGCGATGGCACGCATGTTTTCGTAACAGAACTCGGGATCGACATGCACGCCCATGGCTGAGAGTTTCAGCGAAATACCACTTTCCA
>JAJRXO010000659.1 GCA_024276255.1 Chloroflexota bacterium
GTTGATAGACGCTTACACAGCGCCCGTGACGATGAAAACCTGCTCCTCAATCTGCTCACTTGAGGCATTGATTGTCACAGATTTTTACAGAAAGACAGACAAAGAAATCCGTGATTCAAATGGCCTCGTTTTTGGAAGCGAAGGGGATGGGGATTGGTTGAGGCGCAGATGTCCTGGTGGGGGTGTTTGTAGGCTGGGGGACAGGAGTGTTGGTTGGCGTAGGCATTGGCGTGTGGGTGGGCTGGGGGTGACCGATGTCCCACCCTGCCATTCGTAAGCGCCGATGTCGGGCCGGGCACCACCCAAAAGTCAATTTGCTCGAATGCTGGTCGCTTGCCCTGAACGCCAATCCGCAGCGCGTGCTACAAACGTCAGGGACAGGCCTGTCGCCAGGCGTCCAGATCGCGATGTTTCAGGATCGTGCTGAACCTCATCGCGGCAGACTGCGAGCAGAAGTCGCCCAGGGTGATGCCGGTGTCTGTATATTCAGCAGCGAAGACAGCTTTGCCTGCGGCCACGAATGGCTCTACATCCGTGCACCATTCATCGGCAAAGCAATCTTCCGTCAGCGCCCAGTCAAAATGAGACAGCAGGTCGCCAACCTGATCGCCATCGTTCTTGAGCCCGATAGATAAGCCGCGCGCGTGAGCCTCGTTGGCCAGCCAAATGTTATAGTTTCGCTGATCCTGGTAGCTCAGCGGAAAACCGGTATCGTTGGTATAGCCGTCGATGTTGTCCGGCTCGATGCCGTCAAAACCTTTGGCCTGGCACTGGTCCAGGCGGGCCCGCATGATCGGCGCCAGCAGATCGATACGACGGATGTCCAACCATTTCTCACCCGGCCAGCCTTCGTAGTCCTTACCGATCACCTCAGCGGGGAATTGGTCGACATCGGGCCGCCAATCCTCCCAACTGCCCATACTGATGTAACAAATGACCTTGCGCCCTTGCGCATGCAGCGCCGCCACCGTACTGGCGTCGTTGTCGAAGAGATCGATGTCGTACATGTCCACGTCAAACGACCGGTCAATCGACGGACCTTCAAGCTGCCACTGCCACGTAGTGTTTGCAGCAGGCTTCCACCATCCTGGGGAAGAGGCGCCGAGACCTTTGAGGATAACAGGCAAGTAGATACCGTGGGTGACTGTCGATGTCGAGGGGGGGCTGGCCTCCGGCACTGTCGCTACGACAGTCGGGGTTGGTGTCGGGGTAGTGGTGGGAGGGTGGCGGGTAGTCGTCGGTGTGGGGGTGTTCCCCGTCGGTCGCGTGGCCGGCTCGACCACTTCGAAATTGGCGGTGGTGATCTGTGCCGTGGCCGGGTCCTGCCCGTTCGGCCACGGACCGTAGGCAAACGGTATCTCGGAAACCTCTTCGTCAAGTGTATCCATCACGATCTGCCATTTGGTCCTGTCAGCAGGAAGCGTAGTGCCTGCCGGCTCGCCGATCAGGGCATTGACCTGATCGGCGGTCAGGTGGAGATCTGCTGTGGTGGTATCCTCGGCATAGAAGATGAACCCGCCGGCGCCGTCTACCAGGTAGGCCCCGTAGGTACGCAGTGCCGTCAGGAACATGCGTGTTATCGGCGCTAACTGGGTTTCGTCGACCACATTGCCCGCATCGTCCACAAGACTCTGCTGCAGACGGATGCGTTGGCCAGCAGCCAGGGCGTTGGGGTTCGTGCTGAAGTAGTCGGTCTCGGTTGTCGATGCCGGATAGAAGTAGTCGGACGAAAGGGGTTCGGAGGGGTCGCTGCTGAGGTTGCGCGGCCCCGGGATGGCAAAGGCCAGGGCGTGGGCGATCGTCCCACTCTCGATGTCCTCGGGCAGAATCAGCCCGGCCAGCAGCGGTGTCCCCACGGCGTGAGCACTGGAGTAAGTGTCCACGTTAGCTCCCGAGCCGCGCACATCGAAGAAGTCAACCGCCCCTGCTTCCAGAATCGCCGTTCCGGTATACCCGGCTCCCCGGCTGGCGCACTCCCCGATCCGTTGAGTTGTCGCCTGCCAGAAATCATAAGCCATGAACGTCTCGAGGCGGTAGAGAACCAGGTGTCCATCCGAGTTCTTGCCCTGCGGGAAGGAGGGGCGCACAGTGCCGGCGGGGGCGGGAACGGACACCGGCCCGCCGAGCTGATCGACGCCGAATTTGGGGCTGGGCCAATCCCTGTTGCCATCGTAGTCGCAGATCAACACGTTCTGCTGTCCGGAGCCGGCACGAAAGATGGGAACGGTATACTCGTCATGGTTCACCCATGTGACCGGAAGCCAAGTGGCCGGGCCCGGTGGGTATAACTGGGTGATGTCACCGTGCAGCATTCGATAGGTGGTAAGGACTTGCTGGTCACTTGTAGGTAAAACCGCGGCCCCGCTGGCCGTCTGATTCCAGGCGCTGTCCGCGGCGAACAGGGGGATGGGGAGCGTGAAATCACGCGGCAACGCCGGGGCAGTCGTCGTCTGGCCCGAAACGACGTAAACGTTCATCTGGTTCTTCTCAGTGTCGCTGGGGGTGCTGCCGTCATAACTATCCAGCAGGTCGATGTAGGGATAGCTGCCGGCGGCCCAAACCAACGCTGCCGCGTTCTGATTGGTGCGGGTGGCGTCCCGAAAGGTGCCTGCTCGCGCCGCCGATGAGTCTTGTGCGTCCGAGGACGCAACCGGGCGCAAAACATATTCTGAGGCATACCAGTCCACGGCGAACGGGTCGGTGCTGGCCAGCAACACGTTCTGGCGCACTGCGTTCCCACTGGTGTTATCGTCTGTTGCCACCCAGATCGCGTCCACCACGTTCAGGTCGGGGGCACGAACCAGGGCCATTTCTCGCCCGATCAAACCATAGTCGTGATGGGCGCCACCGGTGTAGCCCCAGTAGAAGTCGTGCATGGCATCCCAGCCGCCATAGCGCCGCTCCGTGTCGGAGATGGTGACAAAGCCGATCAGGTTCTTCCAGGCGATGGTCGAGCCCGCCATGCCGTGCTTCTTGAGCACCGGCAGGTTAATGAAAGTCAGCCGGTCCCTCTCATAGCTACTGCCATTCCAGACCCCATAGCGCATGCTCACGTAGTGGCCGCCGACGGTCTGGAACTTGGGATACGAGAGTTCATCGGTTCCTGTGGCCGCGGGGTCTTCCAGCAGGATGTAGGCATCGTTCATATTGCCGCGGACGTATTCGCCGGCCGGGTAGCCACTGGCGTCGACGTTCCCGCCCCGGATCAAGTCCTCGTTCAGATCATCCCAGTTGGAGAAGGAAACCGCATAGCCCAGGCCCTGAAACGTATCCACCACATCCTGATACGATTGATTCTGGTCCTGGGCATTGGCGGGCGTGGTGTTCCAACCCGAGTTCACATCCTGGGTGTTTTCGGCCACCACGACTTCGCCACTGAATCCGTCTGGGCGTTGTAGAATGCGCCAGATCAGGCCCTTGAGCACGTCGGTGTTGGTGGAGAGCCGCCCCTGCCCGCTGCCATCTCCCTGACCGCCCCATTGGTCGTTGATCTTGATTACCACCACGTCGTTTGCACCCACGATGCCGTTGGCATGACCGGCCGTCTGATAGAAATAATCGCCCCGGCTCTCCATCTCGTTGACCAGTCTGTCGATGCCGGCGTCGTGCAGGGCATAGCTGGGCGTGTTGCAGGGGACAGTACCCGGCAGCGCGCCGCTATCGAGGCTACATTCGGGCACCGGCACGTTCGGCACGACGAAGACGTTGGACACTGCGGTGGAACTTGTCCAGCCAGGCAAGGCTGTGGGGCTGGCATAGGTGATTGTCGGCGGCACCTGGCTGCTGGTCAAAACAACGACGATCACCAGTGTCAGGATGAGCAGGCCACTACCAGCCAGCAGGGCCCGACGCTTGAGGCTACGGTAGAGATGAGCGGTCCCTATTAGCGAGGCCGAGTAACCCAGGAACCCTGTGCTACTCATCAGCGCCGCTCGCTGGCAGGGGTAGACCAGACGGCGGGGATTGGTACCGCTGCGTAACAACAGCCAGACCAGAGACCCGATGCCAATGATCCAGTACGTCCGTTTTTGGCGCTGAGAGCAGGGGGCATGCGCATGATCGTTCATTCTGTCCCTCCTGAGGAGTGGCGTGGGTACAAAATATGTCCTGCGGCATAACAAGAAACTGGCTACAAGTCCGTTCTCGAGGCCGCACCTGAGACCGCCAGGAGTGAGGACGCGAACGGGCGCCGAAAACGCGGACAAATAGATTTCGATCAGTTATTTGGACGCCGGTAAGTGATAACCGAAACGTAGCAAGGGCAAATACATCCCGATTGCCGGGGGACGGGTGGGGGTGGGAGTTTGAGAGGGTGACGGTGTGGCTGTGGGAGGTCTAGTAGGGGTCAAAGTGGGCGTAGAGGTGGGCGAGGGGGTAGGGGTCGGCGTGAATGTGGGTCGGAGCGTCGGTGTGTAAGATGGCACGGCTGTGGCCGTGGCAGTAGGTACTGGGGTGGGGGTGGCAGTAGCCGCAGGGCCTCCCTGCCATTCGTAAGCGCCGATATCGGGTCGGGCGTCGCGAGGATGCCCGGCGATGTCAGTGGCAGGCGCCCCCGCGGTTGTGCCGGCATCGATGGCGGGGCTGTCGTCGGTCAGTTCCATACCCCAGTGCTGGCCGGAGAGGGGGCCGGCAAGCAGGGGATCAGCGGCCACGTCGTGGGGGCCGGGGGTATACTGGCTGAGCTTGACCCGGTGATAGAGGTTGTAGTCGCCGTCGAGGCTCAGA
>JAJRXO010000660.1 GCA_024276255.1 Chloroflexota bacterium
CCCACAGTTTGGAAACCACCGCTTATGAAATGTCCACATTGTGGTCATGATGGATCACGCGTGATTGATACCCGCGACAGCGGCGATGGGATTCGTCGCCGACGCGTTTGCAAACAGTGCCAACAGCGCTTTACTACCTACGAACAGGTACATGCTTCCGTCCAGATTATTAAATCAGATGGACGCCGCGAACCTTTCGATCGCATCAAACTGCTGAATGGTATCCGCATTGCCAGCGCCAAACGACCCATCGCTACCCAGCATCTGGAAGCTATCGTCGATCACATCGAAGAGTATGTGCATAATTCTGGACGTACCGAGATCCCCAGCCAGGAGATCGGCAACATTGTCCTGAACAAACTCAAGGCCATTGACCCCGTTGCATATATTCGCTTCGCCACCGTCTATATGGATCTTCCTGACCTGGAAGCTGTGCGCTCTGAAATTGATCGTTTGATGGGACGAGCCTGATCATATTTTTGTCATAGATAGACACCATCCAGGCCTTGGGGCTCACACGACAGGCAGGGATGGTGAGACCCAGGTATGTTTATGAGATCGTTGATTGCGTTAGCCACATCCCCTCCCCCACGGAACCAATCTTATGAGTACTAAACCTGTTACGCCCTCTCAGCCCATCCCAGCCTACGTAGACGACAACAGCATCGAGCTCTCGGCCAATAGCCGAGAAGTGCTGCGCAGGCGCTATCTGCGCAAGGACCTGGAAGGCAAGCCCATCGAAACACCGGCACAGATGTTTTATCGGGTGGCCAGTCACGTCGGGGCAGCCGAACGCGACTTCGCTGGCGATGTAGCAAACGTCACGCGTATGTTTTACGATTTACTCACCGAGATGCGCTTCTTCCCCAACTCACCCACTTTCACGGGCGCCGGCACGCCGCTAGGCCAGCTGGCGGCCTGCTTTGTGTTACCTATCGAAGATGACATGGGTAAACATGCCGATGGCATTTTCCAGACCATGCGCAACGCGGCGCTGATTCAGCAAACCGGCGGCGGCAACGGCTTCAGCTTCAGCCGCCTGCGCCCGCACGGCGATAAAGTGCTCAGTTCTGCCGGCATTGCCACCGGCCCCATGGGCTTTCTGGAAGCGTATGACAAGGCCTTTGGCGTGATCGCCCAGGGCGGCACACGGCGCGGCGCCAACATGGCCGTGTTGCGCGTCGATCACCCTGATATCGAAGAGTTCATTGTCTGCAAAGCCGAAGAAGGTACGATCACCAATTTCAATATCTCGGTCGGCGTCACCGATGCCTTCATGCAGGCTGTGAGAGATGATACCGACTTCCCCCTGATCAATCCGCGCAACGGGAAGGTCGTGCGCAAAGTGCCCGCGCGGCAGCTCTTCGCCCAGATTGCCACCTACGCCCACCGCAACGGTGAACCCGGCATCCTGTTCCTGGATACAGCCAATCGCAGCAACCCGGTGCCGCATCTTTATGATCTGGAAGCCACCAACCCGTGCGGCGAACAATGGCTCGGGCCATACGAAAACTGCTGTCTGGGCTCGGTTAACCTCGCCCGCCATGTGACGCCCGCAGGCCAGATCGATTGGGAGCTGCTGGAGCAAACCGTCTCCCAGGCCACGTATTTCCTCGACAACGTAGTGCAGGCCAACGCCTATGTTCCCGCCGTGCCCCAGCTCAAGGAAGCCGCTCACCGCGTGCGGCGTATCGGCCTGGGCATCATGGGGCTGGCCGATGTGATGTACCATCTGGGTGTGCGCTACGGTTCCGATGAATCGCTGGAGCTGGCTTCGCAGATCATGGAATTTGTCCGCTATCATAGCATGCGCACTTCGATCGAACTGGCGCGACAGCGAGGTGCATTCCCGGCCATCAGCGGCTCTATCTACGATCCCAATCAGCTGCGCTGGCAACCTCCCACCCCCCTGATGCCATACACTCGTGACTTCGGCCGACCGCCCATCAACTGGGATGTGATCGTAGCCGGCATCAAACGTCACGGCATCCGCAACGGCGCCCAGACCACCATCGCTCCCACGGGCACCATCGGCACCGTGACCGGCTGCGAAGGCTATGGCTGCGAACCGGTATTTGCCCTGGCCTACACCCGTTATGTCAAAGAACAGGATGGCGATGTGCCGTTGACCTATGTCAGCCCCCTGTTCATGGCGGCTCTGGAGCAGGCGGAAATCGATGGTTCCTCGCGGCAGCGCATCATCGATCAGGTTCTGCACGCCGGCACCTGTCAGCAAATTGAGGAGCTGCCCGAGGCGATCCTGCACACTTTTGTGGTCAGCCAGGATGTGAGCCCTCGCGAACATGTGATGATGCAGGCGGCATTGCAACGATTCGTGGACAACAGCATCTCAAAGACGATCAATTTCCCGCCTGATGCCACGGTCGATGACGTGAAGCAGGCATATGAGCTGGCATGGGAGCTGGGCTGTAAAGGATTGACGGTCTATGTCACCGGCAGTCGCCAGGAAGTGGTATTGGAGACCAAAGCCACGGCCGAAGCCAAGGGCAGACGCAAGCAACTCACTCCCTTTCCCGAATCCCCGGCCGTGCCCAGGCGCAAACATCGCCCCACGCACCTGCATGGCATCACCTATCGCCAGGCGACCCCGCTGGGTACAGCTTATATCACCGTCAACAATACCGACGACGAGGAACCGTTTGAGGTCTTCCTGAACGTGGGTAAAGCCGGTTCGGACGTGGCCGCCGTCGCCGAGGCCCTGGGCCGGCTGATGAGCTATATCCTCCGTATGCCCAGTCCGCTGAGCGCCACGGAACGCCTGCAGCAGATCGTGTATCAACTGGGGGGCATTGGTGGAGGACGGCCGCTTGGTTTTGGCGCCCAGCGCGTGCGTTCGCTGCCCGATGCCATTGCCCAGGTGCTGAGTGAATATCTGGAAACAGCAGAGCTGCAGGCCATGACACGACCTGCCACCGTGCCCAGTGAGCAGATGGAACTGCCACTGTCGCAAATCGGCGATCTGTGTCCTGAATGTGGGCAGGCCTCGCTGATGTATGTGGAAGGATGCAAGAAATGTGTGAATTGCGGTTACAGTGAATGCTGATGAATGGGGCGGGTTCAGAACCCGCCCCATTACGCGTCAGGGGGGGCCATTGCGGGTATATCCCAAAAACCGGAAGCGGGTGCTTGCAGCCCAGGTCGTCAGCAAATCACGAATGAGCCGAGTGCTTATTATGTGTGCGCTCTCCGCATCCGAGATGCGGAGAGCGCACAAGCCTTCCCAAATTCCTGACACGCACCCGGCCTTTGCAGCCTTGTTGACACAGTCCCTCACATCCTGTAAGCTTTCCTGTGCAACGATGACCAGTATCATATCATTGGCGACTACATCTTAAGCACCCACATATTCATAGACTGACCGCAACAATGCAATTCGGTGGGGCAGCGCCAGCCAAAATGAACTGGTGGTGGATCAGATTGGATCGATGGCCTCGATTTGGTCGCGCCAATAGCGAACCCCTTAACCGCCGCATTCCTGCAAATCAATAGAAGTAAAAAAACCAGGAAATCTGGGGGCTGGCTCCCTGGATGGCGGGGTTTGGGTTGGAAATATCCGGTCGGGCATCGGCAATAGAACCACTACCAGCAATGGATTTTCGCACCAGGAGATGGACCATGAGAACCCTGTCAGCGCTCAGCGCCAAACCACGCATCATCTTACTCTTCCTCCTGTTGTTGGCCCTGGCGGGGCTGACGGGCAGCGCCTTGCGGCAGCCGCCGCCGGCCCAGACCATGCTCGACATTGCCGCTATTCCCGCAGATGGAGGCATGCCATGGCAAACAGACGATAGCTGCTCGCAATGTCCCACGCCGCAGCCGACCAGCGGCAGCCCTCCTGCCTGGCGACTGGTGCCCCCCGGCGGCCCCGACTTACCCCCGACTGCACCCCAGGAAGGCAAGGCTATCCGCCGCAGCAACTACTTTGTGCAGCAGCGGGCTTATCCCCTGAACGACCTGCCGCTGGGGAGCTTCACCCAAGCCCTGGCTATGCGCAACCGGCAGATGCAGCAATATGCCTCGGCGCAGGCGGGCATGGTATGGCAAGCCATGGGGCCGGCGCCCATGAAAAACTCGCAACTTGGCGCCCAGCAAAACGACGTCAGTGGCCGCGTCAAGGCCATTGCCGTGGACCCTCGCAACAGCAACGTTGTGTATGTGGGGGCGGCTCTAGGCGGTATTTGGAAGACCACCAATGGGGGGAATAGTTGGACGCCGCTCACCGACGACCAGCCCTCTCTCTCCACCGGCGTCATCGTCCTCGACCCTAAGAATCCTGACACCATCTATGTGGGCACGGGCGAACCCACGCCCGGCGGCGATAATTATTATGGGATAGGTATTCTCAAATCGACCAATGGCGGGGCGAGCTGGCAGCATCTGGGGCAAGATGTATTTACGGGCCTGGGCATGTCGAATATCGTCATCAACCCCAACAATCCGCAGGTACTGTACGCGGCCACGGCCCGCACAGCTGTGCTGGGCCCGCAAGTGCCCGCGCGCGGCATCTTCAAGAGCACGGATGGCGGCCAGACCTGGACCGGCCTCATGGGCTGTACCGACATGAAATGTTGGGGCGCCTCAGACATCGTCATGAACCCAAAGAATCCGGCTGTGCTGTACGCTGCTTTCTGGGGATATGGCATCTTCAAGTCCACTGACCGCGGCGCCACCTGGACGCATCTCACCAATGGCCTGCCCCCGAGCAATTTCGGTCGGGTGGAGCTGGGCATCAGCGCCTCCAATCCCAACGTGCTCTACGCCGGTTATCAATACTCGGTGCCAGGCCGCTATGACGGCGCCCTGGTTTTCAAGACCACGGATGGCGGCCAGAGCTGGCAGCAGGTGCAGGCGCCCAATTACTGTACGGGGCAATGCTGGTATGACAATGTCATCAAGGTGCACCCCCAAAACCCGAACATGGTCTACTTCGGCGGCTCGGCCAATTATCAGTGGCAGCCGGAGACGCGCATCCGCCAGGTGGTAATCCGCACCACCGATGGCGGCCAAAGCTGGCAGGATATGTCGCCCAACGACGCCCCCAACACGACCCTGCACCCCGACATGCACGCCATTGCCTTCGATCCCAGCAATCCCAACATCATCTGGGTGGGGAACGACGGCGGGGTGTGGAAGTCGACCAACGGCGGACAGACGTGGATCAATCGCAACAATGGCCTGGGAACCCTGCAATTTACCGGCGTCGATGTCCACCCCAACAATCCGGCCATCGTTTTTGGCGGCATGCAGGATAACAACAAGGCCGTCACCCATGGCAACACAGCCTGGGATGCGCTGGATGTGGGCGATGGAGGTTTTGCTGCCATCGATCCCTTCAATCCCAACATTTTTTACGGCTCTCGCTACGGAATCTCCTTCCAGCGCAATGACAAAGGCGGTAGCGCCCCCGTCGACGACTGGCCGGTGAAGACGGATGGCATCGCTCGCGATGACCGGGCCTTGTTCTATGCACCCTTTGCCCTGGATAATAAACGGGCGGGCATCCTCTATTATGGCACCCATCGTCTCTATCGCACCACCAATCGCGGCGAAAGCTGGACGGCCATCAGCGGTGATCTGACCAAGGGCAGCCAGACACGGGGCAGTATTTCCACCATCGCCCCTGCCCAGTCGGACACCCGCGTGATCTACGTGGGTACCTCGGACGGCAATGTGCAGGTGACAAGCAACGACGGCAACACCTGGACGAACGTGACCAAGCCCCCCCTGCCCAATCGCTGGGTATCGGAGATCGCGGTGTTACCTGACAATGCCAGTACCGCTTATGTCGTGTACAACGGCTTCAACAGCCACACGCCGGACGCGCCCGGCCATGTGTTCAAGACCACGACCCGCGGGCAGAGCTGGCAGAATATCTCGGGGAATTTGCCCGATACACCTGTGCTCTCGATTGTACTCGATCCCGCCCACGCCGGAGTCATTTACATCGGCACCGATGTAGGCGTATATCGCAGTACCAATGATGGCGGGAGCTGGCAGCCACTGGGCACGGGCCTGCCCAACGTGCCGGTGGTGGATCTGGCGTTGAACAGCGCCCAGCATGTGCTGGTGGCCGGCACGCACGGCCGCAGTGTATGGAAGTTGGACCTGGGAGGAACTGCACCCCCCACCGATACCCCACGGCCGCCCACAGCCACGCCCACGCGCTCGATACACACGCCCACGCCCACACCCACCATCACCCCCACGGTGCCGCCATTCACACCCACGCACGTTATGTACCTGCCGGTTTCCCTGCGCACGCTAACCCTGCCGCATGTCACCATCACACCCACCCCCCAGGGAACGAGCCTGCCCACGGCCACACCCACGGTGACGCCGACCACCGGCCCCACCCTCACACCTTCGCCCACGCCGGGTGGCCCCACCCCCACCACCACACCCATGCCCTCGCCCCTTGTCTTCGCCGACGATTTTTCGGATCCCGGCAGTGGCTGGTTCAGCGGCGTCACCGGTTCCTGCCAGTTCGCCTACACCAACGGCGAATACGGCGTGGCTGTGTTACAGAGCAACTGGGTGTGCCTGAGTTCGGCCCCGCAGCCGCAGAGCGGCAATATGGTGACCCAGGTCACCGTGCGTAAAGATTCGGCGCTAGACGGCAGTGTGTACGGTCTGATCTTCGGCCTGAATGATCCGAACACGCTTTCGCAGTTCTATGTCCTCTGGGTAGATTCGACAGACCGTACCTATCTGGTGCAGAAGTATGATTCGGGTTGGAGCAATGTTACCAATGTGGAGACGGCCCCCAGCATCCGCCTGGCAGGACAGGCCAACACCCTCAAGGTGCGGCGAACGGGCAATGAGATCCGTCTCTACATTAACGATACCTTCGTCAACAGCTTCACCGATACGGACTATGCCGACCATGCTTACAGCGGCGTGGCCGTGTGGTCCTACTACGATCGCAATTCAGCCATCAGCTATTTCGATGACTTCAAGATCAGCGTCCCCATCCGTATCCTTTATGACGACTTCAGCAATCCCTATAGCGGCTGGTTCACAGGCGCCATCGAGGCCTGCCAGGCCCACTATGCCGACGGCGAATATGTCACCACCACCGAACCCGCCTGGGCATGCTGGTACAGTTCACCCGGCGGCAGCAGCCCCAACGGCCTGTTCGAAGTCACGGTGCGCCGCCAGGAAAGCGTTTACCCCACGGCCTATGGCCTCATGTTCGGTGCGAGCGACAGTCTGGACAGCTTCTACGCCCTGCTCGTCGTGCCCGACACGCAGGAATATGTGTTGACCCTCTACGATGGCAAGTGGTGGGCGCTCACCTGGGACGACATCGAAGACGATGCCTGGCTGTACACACCTGCCATCAATCCCGGCAGTAGCAGCAACCGCCTGCAGGTAATTCGCGACGGCAACCGCATCGATCTTTACATCAATGACAATTATCTGCAGACCCTTTACAACAACACCTTGCTGGGACAAGGCTACTTTGGCGTTCTC
>JAJRXO010000661.1 GCA_024276255.1 Chloroflexota bacterium
CTCTCCATCAATTGATGTCGATATTTTCGTGTTGCGTATTCCGTTCCTTGGCGGGTAAAATAATTACTTTCGGATGCATAATACGCAATACGCAATACGTAACACGCAATACGCCACACGGAATACTCCCCCCACATCACAGCCCATAAAAGCCGGGCAGCCAACTCAATCACTCACCTGAAATAACCATGAACCTGCTAGACACCATTAATCAAGACCTGAAAACCGCCATGAAAGCGGGCGACGACACCCGCAAGCGCACCCTGCGCAGCCTGAAAACCGCCATCACCCGCGCCGAAAAAGAAACCGGCGACCAACTCAGTGAAGATGACATTCTGGCCGTAATCCGGCGTCAGGTCAAGCAACGTCGCGACAGCATTGCCGCATATCAGCAGGCAAACCGTGCCGATCTGGTGGCAGCAGAGCAGGCCGAGCTGGCCGTATTGCAGGAATACCTGCCGCCGGAGGTCGATGCCGACACCTTGCGCGCTGCGGCCCGCGAGATCATCACCCAGACAGGCGCCAGCTCGATGCGCGACATGGGCAAGGTGATGGGGCCGATGATGGCGCGCTTCAAGAATCAGGCCGATGGCCGCTTGGTCAACCAGATTGTACGTGAACTTCTCAGCGGTCAGTAACGTCCTGCCCGGAACAGCCCTGTGAGCAAAGACATCCGCACCCTCATGGCGCCATCGCAGCGCGATGGCGATACCGAAAACGATCTCAGCCCTGAGTGGTTCAGTGGTCGCAGCTACTGGCGCGCCCGCATCAATCTTATTGTTTTCTTCCTGGTCGTTGCCGTCACCATTGCTGGCATGCAAGTGATAGACTGGCCGGCTACCAGTAATGTCCAGTTGAATGCCGGCGACGTGAGCCCGGTAGACATCCGCGCACCCCGCACCATCACCTACCAGAGCGAGATACTCACCAGTCAGGCAAGGCAACGCGCCAGCGAGGCCGTGCCCAAGGTGTTCGATCCGCCGCAGACCCGGGTTGCCCGTCAGCAAATCGCCCGCGCCGATCTCATCCTGCAATTCATCGACGTGGTGCGTCAGGACCCCTACGCCAGCCCAGAGCAGAAGATCGCCTGGCTGGGGCAGATATCGGATCTCAAACTCGATCCCGCCGTCGCTGCGGATATCCTGGCCATCGACGCGGAACGCTGGCCTGTCGTGCGTTCGGAGATCACACGGGTGCTGGATCTGGCCATGCGCAAGGTCATCCGCGAAGGCGAATTGGCGGAAGCGCAACGGGCCGTACCCAGCCTGATTGGTTTTGGCCTCAGTGACAGCGAGGCCGGTGTGGTCAGCGCGCTGGTACAGGGGCTGTTGCGACCCAATACCTTCTTCAATGCCGAACGCACTCAGGCTGCCCGCGATGCCGCCGCGGCCCAGATCAAGCCCGTCGAGCGCACCATATCCGCCGGTGAGATCATCGTGCGGGCCGGCGATCGTGTGGAAGCGCTCGATATCGAAGCTCTGGATGCCCTGGGCTTGCTCAGCCTACGGCAAACCTGGCGCGACTACGCGGCGGCGGCTCTGCTGGGCCTGACGCTGGCCACTCTGTTGGTCAGCTTTATTTCCTATCGTCGTCCCCACCTGTGGGATGATAACCTCAAGATATTCATCCTGCTGGTGCTAATCGTCGTCTTCGTCGTCCTGGCCAAGATGATGGTGCCCGTGCACACGGTGTTGCCATATCTGTACCCGTTGGCTGCCATGGCCATGCTCATCGGCGCCCTCATCGATTTGCCCATTGCTGTGGTGGCTGTGATCATCATCGGTGTGATCATTGCCAGCCTCACCGACGGCAACGCCGAGCTGATCACGTATCCGGTGTTGAGTGCCCTGGCCGGTGCGATGACCTTGGGCCGGGCCGAGCGTATGAACAACTTTGTACGCGCCGGCGTATGGATTATGTTGGCGAATCTGGTTACCCTGCTCATCTTCCGCTTGCCGCAGAACGGGGGAGCCGATGATCGGGCGGTGCTGGAATTGCTGGCCGCGGTCATGGTGCACGGTGTGGTAGCCAGCAGCTTCACCCTGGTGGTGTTCTATCTGCTGGGCCAGCTCTTTGGACTCACCACCAGCCTGCAATTGCTGGAACTCTCGCGACCTACTCACCCCCTGCTTCGGCAATTATTGCTCAAAGCGCCCGGTACCTACCATCATACCCTGCTGGTGAGCAATATGGCTGAAGAGGCAGCGACTGCCATCGGCGCCGATGCCCTGTTGGCCCGTGTGGGCACCTACTATCACGATATTGGTAAAAGCGTGCGGCCCTATTTCTTTATCGAAAA
>JAJRXO010000662.1 GCA_024276255.1 Chloroflexota bacterium
ACACCTGGCAACAAAATGGCTGGCGCACCGCCAGCAAGAAGCCCGTGAAGAACAAAGATTTGTGGCAGGAATTGCTCCAGGCCATGGAGCCTCATGATGTACGATGGATGTGGGTGAAAGGTCACGCCGGGCACGAGGAAAACGAGCGGGTGGATCGCCTGGCCAGTGACGCTGCCCATAACCAGGCGACGACAGCGCCTGACGATATGGAACCCTAATCTGGACAAGCCGGAACCAAAAAGGCAAGACCGGGAGATGGATAGACGGGTAAACGAGACCTCCCGCCTCCTGTCTCCTGTCTGCCGTCTGCCGTCTGCCGTCTCCCGCCTCCCGTCTGCCGTCTCCCTCCTGCCGTCTCCCGTCTCCCTCCTGCCGCCTCCCGCCTCCCATGAAATCCCTGGATTGACGGCATGCACAGACAGTGATACCATGCCTTGTACCCAAGTTGTTCACATCAGGCGAGGCCCTATGAAGAAAAAACTGCGTGGTATTAAACGACGCGACTTGCGATATGACTATGATCTCTATCGGGAACAGGTGCCCATCCGGGGCGTGAGCAACGCGTATCTCAGCGTGCTCAACCTCACACCTGAACGCGCGCGCGGCACCATTCTCTTTTTGCATGGCTATGCCGGCGCCCTGGAGTCGTGGGAATTTCAGATCAACCATTTCGCCCGCAATTACCGAGTGGTTGCGCCCGATTTGCGAGGCCACGGGCAGAGCGATGCGCCCTTCACCCGCTACACCATGCCCGAGCTCGTAGGCGATCTGGAAAGCATCACCGAACACCTGCATTTGCCGGAAAAGTTCGTGCTCGTAGCGCACTCGTTTGGGGGCGCCATCGCCGTCGAATACGCCAACGCCCATCCCGAACGCCTCTCGCACCTGGTTTTGATCGCCACCGCCGGCGAGTATCCCCTGCCCAAAGTGGCCAATCTGGCTTTTCGCGTCCCCTTGCACATCCTGCGCCCCTTCTGGCGGTTCCGGCCCCGCTGGGATGCGGAATTGCACGTCATGAAACGCATGATGGCCAACAACATCCGGCACTGGAAAGGCTGGGACATGCTGCGCAATATCAGCACCCCCACCCTGCTCATTACCGGCGAACGCGACACCTATTTTCCTCGCTACGTCTACGAAAATGTGGCTGATAACATCCCCAATGTGGAAGTATACGATGTGGGTTCAGCCAAACACAAGGTGCAGTTGGAGCGACATCAGGCCGTGAATCGGGCCATCGCCCGCTTTATCGGCGGAGAAAATCACGGTTCGTGGCGACAGGCCAGCAGCGATGATCAAGAGGAATACCGAATCTGGCTTCAACATTATGACAAGGACGTCCCCCCTACGGTCCCCATCCCCGACCGCCCCCTTACCAGCTTTCTCGACTCAGCCGCCAACTGGTTCCCCAAACGCACGGCCACCATCTTTTACGGCAGCAAACTCAACTATCAACAATTATGGCGGCGCACAAACCAGTTCGCCAATGTACTGCACGGCATGGGCGTGCGCCCCGGCGATCGGGTGATCATCGCCCTGCCCAACATGCCGCAACTGATCATGGCCTATTATGCCACGCTCAAGATCGGCGGCGTGGTGGTCATGCCCAATCCCGATGCCGACGCCGAGCAAAT
>JAJRXO010000663.1 GCA_024276255.1 Chloroflexota bacterium
GGCTCAGACCATCGAAGCGCAGTGTATAACTATTGATGGTCAGGGTCTCGCCGACGGCCAACGCACCCTGCGTTTCCTGCTTGAAATAAGCATCACCGATCACCCCCAGCGCCATCATGACGACGCCCAGGTGGACGATGTAGCCACCATAACGCCGGCGGTTGCGCGATAGCAGACGGAAGAAAGCCGTCCACGGCGCCTCGCCGCGGGCTGACATGCGAGCGCGCATGCCCTTGCCGAATTCGGCCAGGGTGGCCAACGTGACAAAGGCCACCAGCCAGATGCCAAACAGGGCTCCAGGGTGCATCGGCATCAGCAAGCCGACCACGGTAGCGATCGCAATGGCTACAAGAAATGGGATCAGCATGGCCCGGCCCAGGCGGCTGGCAACCTGTTTACGCCAGGCAAAGAGCGGCGCCACGCCCATCAAAAGAACGATCAGGGCAAAGAGGGGGCCGGTCACCTTTTTGAAATAGGGCGGGCCCACCGTGATCTTGGTGCCGGTGAACAGCTCCGAGATCATGGGGAACACAGTGCCCCAGAACACAGCGAAGGTAATGGCGAGGAAGAGGACGTTTTGCAAGAGAAAGACGCTTTCGCGGGACAACAGGCTTTCCATCTCGTGTTCACTTTTCAGGTCCGGCAACCGTCGCAACAGAATGTAAAGGGATCCCAGGAAGGTGATGGTGATGAACACGAAGAAAGAAGGACCCAGCGCTGATTTTGTAAAGGCGTGCACCGAGCTGATGACGCCGGTGCGGGTGATAAAGGTGCCGAAAAGCGCCAGAGCATACGTGAGAATGATCAGGACAAGACTCCATATCTTGAGCATGCCCCGCTTCTCGCTGATCATGATCGAGTGCAAAAAGGCGGTGGCGGTCAGCCATGGCATCAGCATGGCATTCTCGACGGGGTCCCATCCCCAAAAACCGCCCCACCCCAACACATCATATGCCCAGCGTCCTCCCAGAATCAGGCCGATGGTCAGGAAGACCCAGGCGACCAGGGTCCAGCGACGCGTGGTGCGTATCCAGCGATCTTTCTGCGCCTCGCCCGTGATCAGAGCGGCAATCGCAAAGGCGAAGGGGATCACAAAACCGGTAAAACCCAGATAGGTAGTGGGGGGATGCCCGATCATGCCGAAATGACGCAGGAGGGGGTTCAGACCCCGGCCATCAGCCGGTGTATACACCATGGCCCCCGCGGGCGGGAAGAGCGCCACCGTGATCTCGGTGGTGCCGGGGATGTGCCATAATCGGGTGAAGGGGTTGGTCACGAAAACCGAGAGGCCGATGAAGAAGGTGGTTGTCAGCATGGCGACCGCGATCACAAAGGGCATCAGGTCGATATCCTGCTCCCACTTGCGCACGAGCACCATGGCCACGAAGCCCGCCATCAACCATGCCCAGAACAGGATCGAGCCCTCCTGGCCACCCCAGAGGGCGGTAACACGCAAGAACGCGGACATTGCCCGGCTGCTGACATCCGCCACATAGGAAAGAGAAAAATCACGCTGCAGGAGCGCAATGACGAGAGTCCCCACTGAGACACTCAGCATGGGGAATACGACGAGGCTGGCATTGCGGGCGCTCACAACCCACGCCAACTCCTTGCGCCAACCGCCGTACGCGGCCGCGATCGTGGCGTAGATACCCAACAGCAGGGCGAGCAAAAGTGTGATGAATCCGATGGTAGCAAGCATGAACACTTTCTCCTAAAGGTGTCAGGCGGAGGGTGGCGCCTCTTCATAGCGCGTTGGACATTTGAACATGACTTCATCGGCATAGAAGACGCCATCATCTCCGAGCCGTCCCGTTAAAATCGCTGCTGCTTCATTTTGCAGAAGATCGGATTTGGGTCCAACGTACAGCACCTTCAGGCGTTGGGCATTGGGATCGGAGACCGCGGCGCGCAGGGCCTCGGCCAGACCGCCCGCCTTGTCGATCTCGGAGGGATTGCCGGGCATATTGGCGATCTCGAAGGTCAGTTCCAGCGTTTGCAGGTCATACTGCACGGTTTCACCAACGACCGCGCCCGAGACCCGCACTGGCCGATCGCCCAGTGTGTCGGCCTGCGCCAACAATTCATCCACGGTCAGGTAGTACTGGGCGTTGTTCACCGTCGCCGTGACTATCAGGTAAATGAGGGCAACCAGGATGATCACGCCGCCGAACAGAAGTTTGTACTTTTTTCGTTGTGGTCGTGCGTCGACCACGATTATAGGTTGAGCTTGAGATGTCATGATGGATCTTCCTCAATAGGGTTCAGCAAGCAATTCGTCGATAACTTCGTCTAATGATGGGGGATACATGGGGCCGATATGTAATCCACTCAATTCACCGCTCTTGGAGACGAAGAAGGTCTCGGGGACACCCTGGATGTTGTATGCCTGGGCGATACGGGTGCCCACATCCGGCCCATTGAAATAAGTGATGTCGTATTCGGCGATGTATTCCAGGGCCTTTTCCTTGGTGTCCACATAATCGACGCCGATAAAGAACACATCTTCATTCTGGTATTTTCGCCAGGTGCGTTCCAGATAGGCCGCTTCCTCGCGGCAGGTGGTGCACCACGAGGCCCAGAAATTGATGATCACGACTTTGCCTCGCAAATCGCTCAGCCGAATCGTCTCGCCCTCGAAGTTAGTGAGCGTAAAATCGGGAGCCAGCCCGGAGCTCACCTGACCCTGCTCTGCGCGGACGAGCCCCCAGCCCAGTAGACTGAGCAGGGCCAGAACCAGAATGAAAGCCAGGGCTCTGGATAGGGGACTGAGGCGGTTTTCTGGGGGTGGGTTTTCGGGGGTTAGGGTGGGGATAGGAGTTGGTTGGTCGATCATCGTTCCTCCGCAGACTTGAGCTTGCCCGAAGCCACTGGCTCAGGCGCCGGTCTCATGAGAGTGATTGCCTTGATGGGATGGGGTTGGGACTTCATGGCCGTGCTGATGCATCGTTTTCATCATGATGAAGTGCATCAGCGGGCACAAGAACAGGATGAAGGCAAGGGCGACTAAATTGATTGAGAATCCAAACAGGAAAAACGCGCCCAGGACGAGCAGGGGAAGAAAGCAGCCCAGGGCGAGCATGATCAGATGACGTTTATTCATGGATAAAACTCCAGGGTTTCAGACAGGGCGAGCTCGGCAAAGTCATCATTCGCAGCCAGCCAGATGACCAGGGAGCCTGAGCGGAAATAAAAGTGTCGTTGGCCCATTCCGGTGAGTTCATAGATATCTCGGGATGCGACCTGACGCGTTCCCACCGGCCGGAAAGGAGTATTCCCTTCCGCGATGCCGTCCTGCATGGCCTGGACCATACGGGAGGCCATGAACTTGAGGGGAACGCCCGAAACCCAGAGCGTAATCTCACCCCGATTCCCATACCTGCCGACCGCCCCGCTGTTGATCGGAAAACGGTTATCATGCAAACGATTGATCTCGGTCACAGCTGCTGGCCCCTGGCTTGACGCCTGCAAGGGTAGCCCCGCCAGTTGCGGGGGCAGGGGCACGTCTGCAGGATTGGCATTTGCCGACATCCACCACCAGTAACCCAGCGTTGCCAACAACAACAGGGTGCCAATGATGATGAGCGCCAAAGCCACCCCCTGCCCCC
>JAJRXO010000051.1 GCA_024276255.1 Chloroflexota bacterium
TAGTTCTGTTGCACCAGGCCCTCCTCGTTGATGAAGGTGGCCTGCACCGGACAGACCTTGATGCAGGGAGGATTGTCGCAGTGCATGCAGGGCCGGGGGAGATAGTGGGTTCTGGTGTTGGGATATTCCCCCACCTCCTGATTGGGGATGGGAAAGACATCGTTCCACCGCATCTCCCGGCCATCCCAGGCCAGCTCGGGCGAGACCGCCGGGGTGTTGTTTTCGAATCGACAGGCAATGCTGCAACCCTGACAGGCCACGCATTTTTCCAGATCGATAACCATGGACCATCTTGGCATGATATTGCTCCTCAGGCTTTATAAACGCGTACGCGGGTATTGGTGAAAGCAGCCAGGCCGGTTGCCGGTTCAGACTGGCCGGACATGACGTCCAGGCCATTGGCGCCGCGGTCTTTGGCGTAACGTCCCACAGCTTTGTGCCCAAAGTTGTAAGGCATATTGACGGTGTCGGGCCGCAAGCCGGGCACCAGTTTCAGGCGGGTCTGCACCCGGCCATAGGGACTCTCCACCACGACTTCGTCGTCCTCTTCCAGCAGGAACTCGCGTGCCGTTTCGGGATTCATCTCCACCCAGCCGCGCCAGGTTTCGCCCACGGTCATACCGCTGATCTCCATGAGAGAGGGCATGTTGGCTGCGGCAGTCACCGGCCCCAGGCTCATGAGCGTAATCACATTGAGATGCAGGGGATACTTGGTCTCATCGCCCTGATAGGGGGTGGGCTCGTAATGGGGTAGATACACCACATCGCCACTCACCGAAAGTCCGAGGGCAGCCAGCTGCTCTTCGCCCAGGTCGACGAGCGCACAGCTGAGTTCGCGGGCAAAGAAATCGAAACGACCATCACGCGGCGAGGACAGGCGATCGCTGCCCACCACTTCCTGCACCCAGCGCTTGCTGCCCCGACGGGCATAATGATAACCCGGCACCATCCACACCCCCAGTTCCTTCAGGGTGTCCCAGTCGGTGCCGATGTTCTGCAGGCGGAATTGCAGTACCTCTTCGTAGCTGTTCCAGGGGAAGGCCGACGCCACGGGATCGCCCATGGCCTTCGCCACCTTGAGGAAGAAATCGGCCGTATTCATGGTGTTGTACAGGGGCTCGATCACTGGCTGTCGTAAAGCAATGCCGGGATAGCCCAGGCCCTCGATGTGGTCGTCCTGCCAGCGCTCCAGAAAGGTGGGCTCGGGCAGCAACAGGTCCGCGTATTGGGCGGTATCGTCCAGGAACGAGGAAAATGAGACGATGAAAGGTATCTCGCGGAAGGCATCGATGAAACGTAGCCCGCCGGGCGCCTCGAACACAGGATTGGCGTTATAGAGGAAGAGGGTGTCGATGGTGGCGGTGCCTTCCAACACCCGGTCGGCCACAGCCTGATAGGCGTGCCTGCCCAGGGGGAAGACCGTGCCGGCGCCGTCGACGCGTTCGCGCTGGCGGCCGGCTTCGGCGACCGGATCGGCTGGCAGATCAGGCCAGGGGGTGCATGGCATATAGCGTTGGGTCTGCACGCCGCCGGGTTTATCGATATTGCCGACCAGGGCGTTGAGCATGTGTACTGCCATGCCCGCATAGAGGCCACCGATGCTGCCGTTGAGCAATCCGCCCTTGCCGGGCAACATGGCCACGCCGGGCTGATTTTTGGCAAATTCACCGGCCAGCCGCGAGATGGTGGTCGCAGGTACGCCGGTGATCTCCTCGACCTTGCGCGGATCATATTTTTCGAGCACAAAGTTCTTGAAGCCTTTGTGTTTGACGCCATCGCTGGTAAAGTCTTCAAATCCGAATCCGTATTCATGTACGAATTCAAAATCAATGAGACCGGCTTTGATCAACACATGGGCCATGCCCAGGGCCAGGGCGGCGTCGGTGCCGGGCTTGATGGGAACCCATTCATCGGCCTTGGCGCCGGTAACGCCCTGACGGGGATCAAAAACGACGATCTTGCCGCGGGTGGCTCGCCCCCGGCGCATATAGGAGTGCCCGGCTATGGTGCGCTGCACCACGGGCCCGGCCTCTAGCAGGTTGGCGCCGAAGCTGAGGATATAGTTGGTATTCTCCAGATCGTAGCTGGGGAAATTGTAGATGCCCTGTGTGAAGTAGGTTGCCAGTTTGGCAGCTTCTACGTTCAGGCTGTCTTTGGCGACGGCGTTGGGCGAACCTACAGCCTCCATAAAACGCTGGAAAAACGAACGCAACTGGCCCCGCGTTTCACCGTAAAGCAACACGGCTTTTTCGGGTTGTCCTGCTGCCCGCAGGTCATTCAGACGCCGGGCAACTTCGCTGATCGCTTCTTCCCAGCTGATCTCCTGCCACTGCCCCTCCCCACGCTCTCCACTGCGTCGCATGGGTTTCTGCAGGCGATCGGGGTTGTAGAGCAGTTCGGGAGCAGCCTGGCCTTTGGGACAGAGGGCGCCCAGGTTGATGGGGTGCATGGGGTTGCCTTCCATTTTGACCACCCGGCCATCGGCCACGCGGGCCAACATACCGCAACCACTGGGGCACAGCAGGCAAACGGAGGGTACCACCTTGTCTTCAGCCGAAGTAGACAGGGTCGCTTCAGCCGCGATCATCGTATAGTCGCGACGATTGAAAGCGGGCGCAACGCCGACCACAGCAGCCACACCGGCCGCAGCACCGGTCATCTGAAGAAATTGACGTCGAGTGAAGTTAGCCATTAGTTTCCTCCACACGAAACAGGAGCGGTCTGTGACTGACAGGTAAATTCAGCCACGGGCAAGGGGATGGCCGCCGGCGGCGGTTCGATTGTGCCGTTGGCCAAGCCTTCCGTAAAGCTAACGAGGGCGTCAAGCTGATCTGCGGTGAGCTTGCCATCGAACGCAGGCATGCCGCTGCGCATGCGACCACGCTTGATAGTGGAACGGATTTTGGCAGCCGAGAACCCGCTATTGGCAATCGTGACGCCAAAACCGCCTTCGCCCCGCAGACCATGACAGGAAGAGCAGGCAATATCCCATAGTTCGGCACCATCGGAGATATCCGGCGCCAGCAACACACCGGGCAGTTCAGGGACCTGATCGGGTTTGCCCTGAGCAGCCCAGAGCATGCCCCGTAAGGTACGGGGTCCGCCGCCACCGGGGTTCACATGGCATGTGGAACAGGATTCATTCGTGCGAGCGGCATATTCGGGGAGAGCATGGGCCGTGGGTGCACCAACGGCGCTGGCGCTGATCAGATATACCGCTGCAGCGATGAATGCGATAAGAAATAGCGGGAGCAAATGAGTGCTGGTGCGAACGAGTCGTTTCATACCTGCCTCCTGATGCGTGTCGTGGCGCTCCGGAGAGCGCCACGACTTGAAGAGTGTGGGTGAGAGTTTTGAAGTGAGATTTATTCGGTGGGGAGTGTCTGGGCGTAAGTCAACACATCGATGACGTCCTGCACAGACCAACCCAGGTTGAAGCCAGAGGGCATAATCGCGCCCGGGTTACCGACAGAAGCCTTGTTGAAGAACTCCCACGGGTTATCGCTGGCAACAGTGCCGACATACTCGACCTCTTCGCCATCGGCAAAGTCGATAGCCTTGCCGTCAGCGCCGTGGCATTCGGCACATTCGCTGAACAGGATCTTGCCATGGTCGGCGTCTCCGCCCACGACGGTCTTGTCGGAATTGATGAAGGCTGATTTGTCGATCAAGCCCTCTTGCAGGAAGGCTACCAGCGACTGAACCTGCTCGTCACCCAGCATGCCGTCACCGACGAAGTTGTGATCAGCGTTCTTGCTACCGTTCAGCCAGGCAATGAGTTCGTCAGCTGACAGATTGCGGGCATCCCAAACGCCCTTGAAGCCGGTCTTGTGCGAGCCGGAGCCATAAGCGCCATCGACGCCTTTATAATCCCAGCCATGGCATTCCTTACAACGCCAGGTGTCCTCACCGCTGCGGGTGTTGGAAGACTGGGTGGCCCACAGAGGTTGATCGCCTGCAGGCGGTTCCACGCCCATCACCTTCATCCAGTTATCATAGAGCAAGCCGCCCTCGGTCACAGGAGAAGAAGTCGGCAGGGTTGACGCATAGGCCAACAGGTCTGCATATTCCTGGTCGGTGGCGCCGATGTCGACCATCGAAGGCATTTCATCTTCGCCGGGTTGCCCGAAGCGCGCCTTGTGCAGGAACTCCCACGGGTTGTCACTGGCGATGGTGCCGTAGTACTCTACCTCGCCTTCGTCAGCACCGAAGTTGATGGCCAGACCTTGCGGGCCGTGGCAGTCTTCGCAGGTTCCCTCAAAGAACTCCTTTCCCGCTGCCGGGTCGCCATCGACCGGGGTCTTGTCGGCATTGACGAATTTGCTATCGTCTACCAGTTCCTGGGTGATGAAGAGGGCCAGATCGGTGAGAGCCTGATCATCCATGACAGTGGAGAAGTCATGATCAGGATTGGTCTCGCCTTTGAGTGCGCCCAACACATAGGCGGCACCCTTGCTGGCAGCGTCCATCACGCCTTTGAAGCCGGTCTTGTGCGAGCCGGAGCCATAAGCGCCGTCAACGCCTTTGTAATCCCAGCCATGACATTCCTTACAACGCCAGGTGTCGGCGCCGCTGCGCGTGTTGGTGGACTGGGTGGCCCAGAGCGGTTGGTCTTCGCTGGGACCTTCAACACCGAGCTCTTCCATCCAGTTGTCATAGAGACGGCCACCATGCAGCGAATCGCCCACCAGTTCGGGGGCTTTGGTGGGTTCGGGGGCCTTGGTGGGTTCGGGGGCCTTGGTTGGGGCAGGCGCTTTGGTTGGCGCCGGGGCCTTGGTGGGTTCGGCTTTCTGGCCGCCACAGGCTGCCAGGGCAAATGCAGCCAGGAGCAGAACAGCCAGCCATACGATGGTTCGTTTGTTCATGACTTCCTCCTAAGAAGAGTGTAATGAAGATTGACTACCACTACCAGAAGGTGTGGAAGTTTGCGATGATGCGATGATACGCGCCTTGAGTTCTTCCAGGGCGGCCCGTAACGAGGCGATGTCTTCTTCGTGCAAACGCCGGGTGGCTTCGAGCTGACGCTCAAGCACCAAAACAGCGTAGGCCAGATCTCGGTCATGTTTCTGAATTGAGGGATCTGAATGTTGGGTTTGAGACATCGGAGGTTTTTTTGAGTGCATCAAGGGGAGGATTTTTTATCCCGTACTCATCTTAGCAAGTTTGCTCTCATAAAAGAACACCCGATCGGCTACCGATCGGGTATCAAATGGCTATAATATGAGAATGAGATAGGAGCCGCGCGGCACGCGGCCGCAGCGTTCGCTTAGATCAGGCCCTGACGAATGGCCATTGCCACAGCCTGGGTGCGGTCTGCCACCCCCAATGTTTCCAGCAATTCCTGCACTTTTTTCTTCACCGTTGCTTCACTGTAATTCAGGCGCTCGGCAATCTCGCGATTGGTAAGGCCATCCGCCATCAAGAGCAACAACTGTTTTTCGTCGCTGCTGATCCCGTATGTTTCCGCGGTATGCTCCGCTGCCAGATGTTGGAATTCGTTCAGCACCCGATCCATGAGCAAGGGGCTGAGCAGCCGCTTTCCAGCGTACACGGCCCGGATCGATGCCGGAAGCTCGTCCAGCGAGACATCTTTCAGCAGATAAGCATGGGCTCCGGCCTCGAGTGCGCCAAACAAATAATCATCATCGTCATACGTGGTGAGGATGATCACCCGGCATTCGGGATGGGTGCGGCGCAGATTACGGGCGATCTGAATGCCATCGTACTGTCCCAGGCGCACATCCAGCAAGATGACCTCGGGTTGTCTTTCGACGATCTGCTCCTCCACGCTGATGGGAGACTCCGCCTCGCCAACCACGGCAATATCGGGAAAGGCGCCCAGCAAGCTGCGCACCCCCTGACGGACAATAGGATGATCATCGACAATGAGGACGCGAATCGGTGTGCTCATGAGCGAATCGACACGGAAGGAGTGGATAAACTGTCGGGATGTTGTTCAAGCTGGCAGGGCACAGTCACCTGTACGCGTGTACCCCGATTCGGTTGGGAGATGATCTCCAGGCAGGCGCCCACTGCCGCGGCCCGCTCCGACATACTCAGCAAACCCAACTGCGAACGCATGGCTGCCTGACGGGCATTGACGTTGAAGCCGGTGCCATCGTCGCTCACACACAGGCAAACTTCGTTCTCGCTGAAACGCAGAAGCACGCAGGCAGACTCACTTCCTGCATGCTTGACCACGTTGGCCAGGGCCTCCTGACCAATGCGGAACAGCGCCAACTCCTGCGCAGTAGACAGCCGTACCGGCTCTCCCTGCACTTCGAACTTAAGGCGCAGATGGGAATGTGTTTCCAGCTCCTGCACATGGTTGCGCATCGCGGTCACCAGGCCGTTGCTTTCCAGCAGTGGAGGATGGAGATCATAGATCACGCGGCGCATCTCTTCCTTGACTTCCTTGAGCACGCGCTGAGCCTCTTCGATGTGGCGTCTGATATCGGCGGCGTCTTCGGGCAGGCGCACACGAGCCGCCTGCAATTCAAACAACGCCCCCATCAACCATTGGCTGACGCCATCATGAATGCCCTTGGCAATGCGGCCGCGCTCCTCTTCCTGGATCTGCACGTTGCGATTGAGCACCTGGCGCAGGGTGACGGCGTATTCGGCCCGCTCAGCACTGACGGCTTCCAATTCGGCGGTCCGCTGTCGCACCCGTTCTTCCAGCGCCTCATTCATCTCTGTCAATTCCTGATATAGGCGTGCGTTTTCGATGGCGATGCCGGCATAGGCGGTCAACATACTCAGCACCTGTTCATCTTCATCGGTGAAAGCAGCGCCATGTCGCTTGTTGGTGAGATAAAGACCGCCAATACTTTTGTTACGCACGCGAATAGGAATGCCCAGGAAGTTTTGCATAAAGGGATGATTCGGTGGAAAACCCACGGCCGTGGGATGTTGGTGCAGATCATCTGCGCGGATCGGCCCTTCCGATTGTAATAACAACCCCAACAAACCCTCACCCACGGGTGCGGAGATGTGATCATTCTGTACTTTCAGCGAAGGTGGCGAAACAATAAAACGCGGGGTTGCCCCCTCCTCGCGGCGGGGCACAAGCACGGCCGCGTACTCGGCATCACCAAGTGTGAGCGCCAGATCGGCAATCGTTTGCAGCACCCGATCGATGCGCAGATCCCCCACCACACTCTGACTGGCCTCATTGAGGGCCCATAGCTGGGCCGTGCGTTCGGCCACCCGCTCCTCCAGATGCTGATAACTATCGCGCAAACGGTCGGCCATGAGATTGAACTCGCGGGCCAGCTCGCCCACCTCATCCCGCCGACTGATATCCAGGCGATAACCCAGGTCCCCCCGGCCGAGACGTGCCGCGCCCTCACGCAGGGCCACCAACGGCCGCGTGATGTAATCGGGAAACAGCCATACGAACAACAATCCCAGCATAAATGCGATCAATGTGCTGCCGATCAGCAGTGTGCTGGCCGTGTCATGCGCGCTCTCGCCCGCGGCCACCGTCTTTTCCATCTCCTTGAACACCACTTCATGCAATGCTTCCAGGCGCTGGAAGATGTCTTCCGCATCTGTGGTGATGCGCCGGGCGAGGACATCGGCGCCCTCCTTCTGAGGATTGGTTAGCAGA
>JAJRXO010000664.1 GCA_024276255.1 Chloroflexota bacterium
ACCGCCGCCCTGGCGAAGTTCAGTTCCTGCTTACGAAGCCATCCGTTTTTAGCCGGTCGGAAAACCGGAGACCTGACCCAGATCAATAATAATCCGGACCGAGCTACAGAGCTCTCTCAGCCTGTCCACTCACCCCTCCCTCCAACAAACCCCGCAATAAAGACACAGTTACCTGAAAATCGTTATTTTTTGCGACAATTATCGTCGTAGAATATACAGCTCCGGCACCGCATGGAATGGACTGGCGGCGTCTCCGCTTTTTAGCCACTGAGTCTGCTCTGACAGACACCCTTTTGGCGGCTTTGCGAGATTCACTTATGGAAAAAAGCCAATGATGAATCAAAACAGCCCGACTCCTAAAACAACCATTGTTGTCATCGATGATGATCCCGGCTTTGGTCGCACGCTAACCGACATTCTGCAGACTCGCGACCTGCATGTACTTGCATTCAGGGACCCTCAGGCTGCGTTGGAGTTGATCCAAAAGAACAAGCCTGCTGTTGCTCTTATTGATCTGCGCTTGCCCAAGATCTCAGGTCTGGTATTGCTGGAGCAGATCAAGGACTGCTCACCGGATACCGAATGCATTTTACTCACCGGCTACGCATCCCAGGAATCGGCAATCGCAGCCATCAATCTCGGCGCTTTTAGCTATCTGCAGAAACCCTACGATCTCGAACAACTGATCATCACCGTCCAGCAGGCAGCACACAAACATCAGTCGGCCATTTCCTTACGCCAGCGCACTGCTGATCTCGCCCTGCTCAACCGCCTGAACCACGCTGCCAATCGCGGAGCCAGCACAAAGGATCTCATCAATATCCTTTCGCAAGCCGTCAAAGAAAACTTTCATGTTTTCGCCACGAGCCTGTATTTACTTACGCCCGATCACAATCATCTGGAGATAGTGCACACCTCGCTGGAGGATATGTTTCGCGACAAGCTGCGGCAACTGATCGGCATGGAAGTGCCTCCGGTTCGCCTGCCATTGCAGCGGCTTCGCGTCATCCCCGCCATGATCGAGCGGCGCCACCCCACCCTGATGCAGGACCCCGAGGAAATCATGCGCTGGCTCGAAGACTTCACAGAAACCAAGAGCCTGCCCGACAACCTGCGTCCGATCATGCGCAAGCAGATACCGCAGGTCGCGCGCCTGCTGAATCTGGCCGCCGTTCTCTTCATCCCCCTGTTTGCCGAGGACGAACTGCTGGGCTTGCTGGATTTCACCAGCCAGCGTCCGTTCAGCGCCAGCGCCGTCAAGCGGCTGGGGCGCTTTGGCGAACAACTGACTGCCATTTTACAACGCAAACAGGCCGAAGAGGCGCTGGCCCGCATCAGCTATCAGAATGAATTGATCCTGAACACGATGGCCGAAGGTATTCTGGGGCTCGATGTGTTGGGCCGACACACCTTTGTCAATCCCACGGCCGCGCGCCTGTTGGGTTATGGGGCGGAAGAATTGCTGGGGAAACCCTCGCACAGCCTGTGGCATCACAGCCACGCTGACGGCTCGGCCTATCCCGAGGAAGAGTGTCCCATCTACCGCACCCTCGAACAGGGTACTGTCCACACAGTGAGCGATGATGTCTTCTGGCGAAAGGACAGCACCGCTGTGCCGGTAGAATATACCTGCGCCCCGCTGATCGAAGAGGGCGAAATCATCGGCGCCGTGCTGGTTTTCCGCGATATCAGTGAACGCCTGCACTCGGAAGCACAACTGAAACGACTCTTGCAACAGGTGAGCGCCCAGTCGCAACAACTGAGCGAGGTCATGGATGCAGTGCCCGAAGGGGTGATCTTTCTGGACAATGATCATTATGTGTTGCTGGCCAATCGCGTGGCAAAAGACAATCTCAAGCTATTGGCCGATGCCAGCGTGGGCAGCCAATTGCAAAAACTGGGGCGTGTCCCCATCGACGAACTCCTCACGCCGCCCCAGGGCAAAGAGCGCTGGCACGAAGTGCGCTATGCCGACCGCATCTTCGAAGTGACCGCCCGCCCCATCAGCACGGAATCCCAGCAGCAAGGGTGGGTGATGGTGCTGGACGATGTCACGCAGGAACGTATTATTCAGCAGCAGATTCAGCAACAAGAACGTCTGGCAGCCATCGGGCAGCTGGCCGCTGGCATTGCTCACGACTTCAACAATATCCTGGCCGTGATCGTCCTCTATGCCAAGCTGGGATTACGACCGGGCGACACGCCGCCGGTGGTTGCCGATTATCTACAGACCATCCTCGATCAAACCCAACGCGCCAGCAACCTCATCCAGCAGATCCTCGACTTCAGTCGTCGTTCGGTGATGGAACGCCAGGCCATCGATCTGAATCGTTTTCTGGGCTCGCAGGTGGATCTGTTACGCCGCACCCTGCCGGAGAGTATCGAAATCCGCTGGACGCCTCTGGGCCGACAGGCCATGGCCAAAATCGATATCACGCGTCTGCAACAAGCCATCCTGAACATCGCCATGAACGCACGGGATGCCATGGTGGGCGGCGGTCAGTTGACAATCGCCCTCAATACGATCACCATCGACGACAGCGAAAAATGCCCCACCTGTGGGCAGAGCCTCGCCGGCACATGGCACGCGATTTCCTTCAGTGATACCGGCGAAGGCATCGACCCGCAAATCATGCCACATCTATTCGAGCCCTTCTTCACCACCAAAGAATCAGGCCACGGCACCGGTCTGGGACTGGCCCAGGTGTTCGGCATTATGAAGCAGCACGAAGGTCACATTCGGGTGCAATCACGCCCGGGGGAGGGAGCCACCTTCACCATGTTCCTGCCGCCCATCGCCACCACGGCCGAACCCCTGCCCGAGGTGATAGATGATGTCATTATCACTGGCAACGGCGAAACCGTGTTGGTAGTGGAAGACGACGACATGGTGCTGGAAGCCCTGACACTCACCCTGGAGGATCTCAATTATCGGGTGTTAAGCGCCCCGCACGGTCGCAAGGCGCTGCAATTGCTGGAGCAACATCGCTCCGAAATCATGCTGGTGATCAGCGATATGGTGATGCCGATCATGGGCGGAAAAGCCCTGTTCTACGCCCTCAAAGAACGTAATTTCAACATCCCCATGATCATCATCACCGGCCATCCCATGGAAGACGAGCTGGATCAGCTGCGCAGGGAAGGGCTGGACGACTGGATGCTGAAACCGCCCGATCCGCAGGTACTGTCGCAGAAGATCGCCCATCATATTCGTCGCGGCCGCAGCGGCTGATCCACCGTCTAGACAGTAGTTGTCTCCGCCCCCACCCGGCCAGGTCACCAGAACTACTTGTTCACCGGTTTACCGGTTTACCGGTTTACTTATTTCCTTTGAGCAGAAAATGGATGTGGAGCTGTAGGATTACTTTTGACATCCTGAGTCAGCTTGCGTATACTGAATCAGTCTCCAATCAACCTTGTTGTTGCTATTCCGTAGCCGCGGCCGGGGGAAGTCCGGTGCTTCGTCTCTGACGAATAATCCGGCGCTGTCCCGCAACTGTAAGAGCTATTGCTCGAGCCAGAAAACCCGGAGCAACAACCAACTCGGAAGCCTGCGCGGACAGGAGCCGGTCATGCTTTTATCCATCAAGCAAGCCGCCCTTGCCCTCAGGGACAAGGGCTTTTTTTCAAACACACTGCCTTTCCGCATCCTCTTGCTCGGCAGTTTCATTATCGGGTTAGCCGTGTGGCCGGTGCAGGCTACTGCGCCAACCAGCACCTATCCCCAACGACAGGCGGCGATTGCGGCTGCCCTGCAGTATCTGCACCAACAACAGCAAAGCGATGGGGCAATCGGGGGAATGGGAAACTCTTGCGAAAGCGCGTGGGTAATCTCTGTGGCAGGGGAGGACGCCACAGCAGCAGCCTGGACACCGCAAAACAGCAGTCTGTGGGATGCCTGCCTGCGAGACGTGCCCACATATCTGGCGTTGCGCGATCCTGGCCGCATCGCCAAAGTATTACGGGCAGCCGTGGCCGTGGGCGCTAATCCTCGCGATGTGGCCGGATTCGACCTGATCTCGCTGCTCGAAGACCAGTACGACCCCGCCACTGGCCTCTATTATCCCTACAGCCTCTACCGCCACAATCTCGCCGTCCTGGCCCTGTACGAAGCCGGGCGTCCGATTCCCGCCGGCGTGGCTCCCACCCTGATCAACCAGCAGCGCCCCGACGGCAGTTGGGGATGGGTGATCGATCCCACTCCGGGCGACGGCGATCCGTCCACGGGCGACGCCGACACCACCGGTCTCACACTGCAAACCCTGGCCGCGTCCGGTATCTCCCCCAATCATCCGTCCATGGTAGCCGGCGTGGCCTATCTGTTGCGCACCCAGCATGCCGACGCAGGCTGGGGGAATGATGGCGTGTCGGACAGCAACGCCACGGCTTGGGCGATGATCGGGCTCCTGCACGCGGGATGGGACCCCCTGGGCGGGCGTTTTCAGAAACAGGGAGACAATCCATTGACCCGATTACTGGCTTTTCAGGATGCCCAGGGCGCGTTCTGGTGGCGCCAGAACACCGCCGGTTCGCTCATGCGCTCCACCCTGGACGCGATTCCGGCCCTGAGCCTGTCCTATCCCGGAGATCAACCCACTCCTCTATCCAGTTTTCTTCCCATGATGCTGTTCTCGGCATCATAGCTTTTATCCGCTTTTCGTTTTAAGAAGGAGCTAACTTATGCGAAAACCCCGTGTTCTATTCATCTCCCTGCTATTGATGTTGCTGATCGCCGCCACCGCCCTGGCAGCCAGCGACAACAAACAGGTGGCCCTGGTCATCACCTACCCCGATGGTAGCACGCACACCGAGATCGTGACTGTGCCGGTCGATGCCACCACCGCGGATGTGCTGACCGCTGCCGATGTGACGGTAGGCCTGTTCGATGGCGGCTTTGGCCCGGCGGTCTGTAACATCAATGGTCAAGGCTGTCCCAGTGATGATTGTTTCTGCAATCCCAGCGCCTATTGGGCCTATTTCCATCTGGCTGGCACCAGGTGGGAAAGCTCGATGGTGGGGGTCGGCAGTTACACCCCGGCAGATCGGTCGGTGGAAGGCTTTGCCTGGTCCGGCTTTGACGCCAACTACAATCCCACTGTGCAGCCTCCAGTCATGACCTTCGACGAGATCCTGGCGTCGCAAACACCCCCGCCGGCAGAGATCCCCGAACCTGTCACCCTCATATTGCTGGGCAGCGGGCTGGCCGGACTGGCCGGTTATGCCCGTCGCCGCCGCAGCGCCTGATCCGGAACGTCATCATGAACCACATCGCCGTTCGCCTTGGCCTGCGCCTGTCGTTGCTGGCAGTGCTCCTGCTGCTGGCTGCCAGTCAAACGCCGGCCCGCGCCCAGGAGCTGAACCATGCCGGTCTGGTCGTGCAGTTTGGCGACGGTGTGGTTCTCAGTGATTGTATTGCCTTTGCCGGACCCGCCATTACCGGCACCGAGCTCTTGCAACGCTCTCAATTCGACTTTAATGTCGATCCCTCCGGCGGCCTGGGCAGTGCTGTTTGCAGCATCAGTGGAGGTGGGGAGCAGGATGGCTGCCAGTTTCCACTGGAAGATTGTTTTTGCCAGTGCCAGGGTCTGGAGTGCGACTACTGGGCCTACTATCATCTGCAGCCCGAAGGCTGGGTGTATTCGGAGGTAGGGGCCAGTTCGTGGATTGTGAGAGACGGCATGGTGGATGGCTGGGCCTGGGGGCCAGGATCCATCAATGCCACATCCGAAGTCCAGCCACCGCTCACAACCTTTGCCGAGGTGTGTCGGGACGCATTTCCACCCGCCCTGCCCACCGCCACGCCCACCTCTACGCTGACACCAACGCCCACTCCCAGCCCCACAGCCACACTCCTGCCAACCGCCACCCCCACCTCCACGCCCAGCCCTACCGCCACCATTACACCCACACCCAGTTTCACACCCAGCCCCACAACGAGCCCCACCGCCACCCCCACGCTCCTGCTGCTCACAACCACTCCCTCCCCTACCGCAGACCTGACACTGGCGATTGACTTTTCGCTGGCGCCGGAGACGATTGTGGCCGGCGAGTGCGCCACATTGAGCTGGCAGGTAGTGGGGGCGCAGGCAGTATTCCTGCAGGAAAACGATGGTCAGGCGCAAAGTGTGTCGCCCTCATCCGCAATCCGCGTTTGCCCCCTGCAGGACAGCACCTACACCCTGCAGGTGCAGTCTGCGGTCGATAGCCAGAGCCTGGTGCAGTACCTCAAGGTGCTGCCGGCCACGCCCAGCCCCACCCCCACCGTAGAACCTCCCACACCGACCCCGTTGCCTGCCGTCGAAACCCCCACCGACACGCCCAGCCCCGTCCCTACAGCCACACCTACGCCACAGCCCACCGCTACACCCACGCCGCAACCGACCTCCACACCCACGCTCCGGCCCGCCGCGCCCACGATAGCGCTGCCCACCACAGCCGCCGGTCCTGCGCCCATTCTACGCATCACACCCCAACCGACGCCGACCCCGGCCGCTTCTGCAGGTAATCGCCTGCTGCGGCTGGGCGCGTATGCCCTGCTGCTGGCGGCTTTGATTGCTGTGGGCCTGTGGTCTGTGATCCGACAGTCGTCGCGTCATGAATCCTGATTATCACCCTTACACATGGTTGCTCTGGCTGGCCGCGGCCGCGGGCGCGGCCATGCTGGTGCGCAATCCCCTGTATCTGATGGTGGTTTTGCTGGCCGTGGCCTTTGTGTACGCGTCGCTGGATCAACGCCATCGCCGCCAGGCCTGGGCTGGGGGGCAGCCGCACGCCCTGTCCTGGCGCACCATTCTGCGACTCATCCTGCTCATCTGGGTGTTTACCATCCTGTTCAACACCCTCTCGGTGCACGTGGGTGAACGGGTGCTGTTTGTGCTGCCGCGTTCGTGGCCCCTGATCGGAGGCCCCATCACGCTGGAGGCGGCGCTGTATGGCTTTGTCAGCGGCCTGGGCTTCGCCACCCTGATCTCGGCTTTTATGACCCTGAACCTGGCTGTAAGTCCGCACACGCTGCTACGCCTGACGCCAGCCTTTGCCTACCATGCCGGCACGGCTGTCACCATTGCCATCTCGTTCATTCCCCAGACCTTTATCGCCTGGCAGGAGATTCGCGAAGCGCAACGGCTCCGTGGCTATCGCGTGCGTGGCCTGCGTGATATGCAGCCATTATTCGTCTCGCTGCTGGCCAGTGGCCTGGAGCGGGCCATCCAGCTGGCGGAATCGATGGATGCCCGCGGTTTTGGCGGCGCCATGCAACCGTTGAGCGCCCGCAGTCGTCAACTGGTGGGGCTGAGTAGCCTGGGCGGGCTACTGCTCCTGCTGCTGGGGCTGATCCTGCGTTCGTTCCGTGTGGGCGCAGCCGTATTGTCGCTGGCCGTCATGGGCGTGGGTATCCTGGCGCTGGGCTGGAGTCTGCGCCAGCAGGGGCGACGTGTGCGTCGCAGCTACTATCGGCGCTGGTTGTGGCGACGCCGCGACACGTGGGTGGCAGCATCATCGGCCCTGGTTCTGCTGACCACGGTCATTTTGGTGCTGACGGCTCCTACCCAACTATTCTACTATCCCTACCCGCCCTATGATCTCCTGCCAACATTCCAGCCCTGGTGGGGCGCCCTGTTCGCCCTGCTACTGGCGCCGGCCCTCTTTTTACCAGCAACCCAGCCGCAGCATCAACCCAGCCCCCTGAGTTAATCTCCGCCTGTATTCCTGTACGCAACCCTTCCCCGGACCCTTCATGATTTCCTACGACCATTTTACGTATCGCTACCCCAACGCCACGCAACCGGCGCTGCCCGACATTTCACTGCATCTGCCCGAAGGGGCTTTTGTGCTGGTGATCGGGCCTTCGGGCGCGGGCAAATCCACCTTTCTACGCAGCCTGAACGGACTGGTGCCGCATTTTTACGGTGGCGTGGTCAGCGGCCGTGTACGGGTGGATGGCCGGGATCCGGTGCAAGCCGCTCCGCATGGCATGTCCGATCTGGTGGGCATGGTATTTCAGGATCCGGAGTCGAGCTTTGTGGTGGATCGGGTGGAAGATGAGCTGGCCTTTGCCATGGAAAACTGGGCTGTGCCCCCGGATATGATGCGTAAACGGGTGGAGGAAGCGCTGGACCAGCTGCAAATCGCCCATCTACGGCATCGCCCCATCAGCAGTCTGTCGGGCGGCGAAAAACAGCGTGTAGCCATTGCCGCCGTACTCACACTGCATCCTGACATCCTGGTGCTGGATGAACCCACCTCGCAGCTGGATCCGCAGGCAGCAGAGGAGGTACTATTGGCATTGCGGCAGTTGAATGAAGACCTGGGCATCACCGTGGTGTTGTCGGAGCACCGGCTGGAGCGCGTGGTGCAATACGCCGACTATGTGCTGTACTGGCCGGGCGATGGTCAGCCCCCCTTGTTAGGCACAGCAGAAGAGGTCATGGCTGTGGCGCCGCAAACGCCACCGCTGATCACCCTGGGCAAGGCGCTGGGATGGCATCCCCTGCCACTGACCATCAAACAGGGGCGCCGTTTCGCCCGCGCCATCAAACCGCTCATGCAATTGCCGCCGATGCCCCTCGATCAAAAACGCAACGGTCAGGCGCCTTCGGTTGTGGTGCGGCACCTGTGGCATCGCTATGATCAGGGCGTGGAATCACTACGTAATGTGAACCTGGAAGTCCGGCCAGGCGAGTTCGTGGCCCTGATGGGCCGCAACGGCAGCGGCAAGAGCACGTTGCTCAAACATCTCGTGGGCCTGTTATCGCCAGCGCAGGGCACGGTACGCGTGTTGGGACACGATGCCGCGCGCACGGCCACCGAACAACTAACGCGGGAGATCGCCTATGTGCCACAGAATCCGGACCGCATCCTGTTCGCGGAATCGGTGGGAGATGAGCTGCGCTTCAGCCGCAAGGCCCATGGTCTGGCGCCGGATGCGGCGGCAGATGAAGCGCTGTTGCAGCGTCTGGGCATTGCCCATCTGATCGATAGCCATCCCCGCGATCTAT
>JAJRXO010000665.1 GCA_024276255.1 Chloroflexota bacterium
CTCTCCCCCCGAAACTCGTCCTTGAGGGGGCGCCGTTCTGTAGCCCGATGGCTTCAGTCTCGGGCGGGATGCGGTATGGCGGGCGGTAAGCGCCGGGTGAACCCGGCTTGGTCGTCTCAGCCATGACCGCCAAGCCCCCTTCCAGGGGGCGCTGTCGTGTAGCCGGACGGCTTTCAGCCCCCGGCGGACGCCGGAACCAATCCCTGTGCTATTTACGCAGCACAGGCAAAGCAAAACTCATGCTAATCGCCAGCGCCCAGGAATTGGCGTAACAGCGCTGTGTAGCGATCGCCTTCGTTGAGATAGGGAAAATGCCCCACAGCATGCAGGGTGTACACCGTCGCCGTTGGGTAGGTGGCCTTGAGCTGCTGGCGCAGGGCTTTCTCAACCAGAGGATCGTTGTCCGCCTCGATGATCATCACCGGAATGCCCAGGGCCGCAGGATCAGGGGGATCGAAGGGTTCAATCACAGCTTTGGCGCGGGCCATGACCTGGGCCTTGCTCATGCGCCCGGCTGCCTGTTCCAGCATGTAAGCCAGCACCAGCTCAGAATAACCGGCTGCAGGATAGATATTATTGACAAAGCTGTTGCGGAAAACCCGCATCACCAGCCAGGTGGGCAGAAATGGTAGGATTTTGATCAGGCTACCGTTCTTAGCTGCCAGGAGTTCGTTGGGGGGAAAGGTGTTGGCAAATACTGCCCGCTGGATACGCTCAGGATGTGTGGCGATGAGATATTGCGCCAGATAGCCGCCCAGCGAACTGCCCACGACATTGACCTGCTGCACGCCCGCAGCGTCCAGCACGGCCAACACCCCGTCACTCATGCCTGCCAGGGTATCGACGGGCGGATAGGTGAGGCTGATCACCCGGTATTCAGGGGCCAGCGCCAGCATCTGTTGCCACCAGATATCGTAAGCGCCGGTCATGCCATGCAAAAAGAGGATTGTCTCGGCACCCTCACCCAGGGCGACATATTCCCAGGACTGCCCATCCACCAGAACATGTTGCGGGGGATATCGGGTGCGGAAGTCCAGCAACGATTGACGGACAGCGGGATCCACCTTATCGGCCAGCGCGGCGAAATCCTTGTAGGGCGCGGGCCAGGCATAGAAACCCCCCAGCAACAAAGCAATCAGCCCCACAATCATCCATATCCAGCGCATGGTCTATCCCCCTGCTTTCCTGACTTTGTGTCCCATCTGCGTCAGCAACTCCACGATGCGATCGCGATGATCGCCCTGGATCTCGATCACATCGTCCTTCAACGACCCCCCGGTGCCCAGGCGCGATTTGAGCTGCTTGAGCAGCTTCTTCCTGGCAGCAGCATCGCCGCGCAACCCGCGCAAAACCGACACCGACTTGCCGCCCCGGCCCTTGCGCTCCAGAAACACGCGGATCACACCATCATTGGGCAATTTGGGCTGATTGCGCTGTGCTTTGGAGCGGTGACGGCTCTTCTTCACACGGCGTGGCTGCACGTCAGCATCAGGATCAGTGGAATAGACCAGGCGGGAATTCTTGGCAGGTGGCATAAATAGTCTTCGGAGAGTAAAGGGGATCGGGATGATTTGGCGCGTTCGTCCTTATTATGGCACACGAAATCCGAGACACAAAACAAATCGCCGGGCATACCGAAAACAGGGGTCATTTAGACACTGTACCAATTTAGTCGGTGAGGAGTGGGAAAAGCCAAAGGCCTGCGGTAAACTGAAGGAAACACATCTATAAAGAAATCCTTCAGGAGGCAGGCCAATGGCAAGAAGCATTATAACACTTTCTGGAGAATTTACC
>JAJRXO010000666.1 GCA_024276255.1 Chloroflexota bacterium
CAGGTATTGCAGCACCCGCACCAGATGGGATTTGCCGCTGCCGTAGAAACCGCTCACCCACACGGCCGGCTGTTTGGGTTTGTGCAGATGGGCGAGATAGGTCGACAGCACCCGCTCCAGCCCTTCCCGGTACTCGCCCTCGCAGACGAAAGAGCCCAACTCGTAACGCAGCACTGCCCATTCTTGCGGGCTTTGCGGCTCGCCGACGACGGTCACGCCGTCATTGGGGATGGTGAAGGTGGTAGGGTCCTTGACGAATAGGTCTCGGTTGAGCATGATGGTTTCCTTCTATGGGGTGGCGGTGATGGGCACTGCCAGGTAGTTCCAGCCATCCCTGGCGTCGAGCAAGCGATAGCTGCCGTTCTCGTAGCGTCCTGGAAAGAAAACAAGCAGCCGACCCTGAATAACTGCGGTCACAGGTTCCAGAACAGTCGAGACATAAGTCAAGCCGAAAAGGGAAGCGATGCCGCCGATGGCCACCACGGTGTTTTGGTCCACGTCTTGAGCGGACAGTGCCGTTTTGATTTCCTCTGCAACGGAAGCTGCGAAATCTCGCAGAGATAGTCCCATCCGTTCAGGCCGTTGGAAATAGATCTCGCGGTATTTATGGCCGGCCATCCACAAGGCGAAAGAATCGGTGATATCCAGATAAAGCCAGCCGTGGCCCGCCTCTTTTGTCGCCATCTCGAATTCGGGGATGCGTAGCTGCAGGCGCCGTTCCTGGCCGGGGTCGTAGACGGCAAACCATACTTTCTGGGGCCCGGCCAGGTGTTCCTGCCAGGGCAGACTGACAAACTCCCTGTACGCGGCCAATAGCTGCTCGATCTGGCTCATGCCTGGTTCTCCTCCCTCAGCAGATAGTCGAAGCCCACGTCGGTGACCGCCCCCGCCTGCCGGTACTCCAGCCAGCCCTGTTTCGAGGCCCGGAACGCCTGTTCATGCAGGATATGGGGCGGTGCGTCCAGGAGGAGCGCCCAAGGCGTCTGGAACAGGGCCTGGCCGCGGGCGCCGCACAGATAGCCCAGCAACAGGGCATACGCCACCGAGGTGGGATGCACCTCCGCCTGCACCCGGACTTTGTTCGTGCGCCCCTGCAGATGGCCGGATTGGGTCCAGGAAGAGCCTGCATTGCGGCCGATCTTGGCCAACGTGGCGCTGTTCAATCGACCGCGATACTGTCTGCCGGCCTCCTCGGCCAGCATCTGCGATGTGACCATGCTTCCCCGCGGGGCATCTTGAATCACCGCCGCGGTGGAGCGCAGACTTGGGTCGCGAGCAAGGCTGCACAGCAGCGCCAGCATGGGTTGCGCGTCTTCTTCCTGCTCCCATAAATCACGCAAGGCTCTGAACAAGATTATGCTGGGATCCAGGCCGTACAGCTCGCGCAGATAGCGCAGCGATTTCCGCCGGGTGGTCTCGGTATTCTTCAACAACACATTGTCATCGAGCACCGCCGAGCGATAGTCCGCCATTTCGGTTGCAGCCGGGCAGGCATCCAGCAGAAGACGCAGCTCGGCCAGCATCATGGTGCGGCTGCTATGGGCGCCGAGGCCTTCGACGTTGAAACCGTGTTCAATCGCGGATTCCGGGATGGTGAGGAACATGCTTGCGGAGTTGCGAGGAGCTGGATTGAGGCGTCAAGTAAGGGGGGACAGCTCAATAATGTAAGGGCCGGGTATAGAATATGCCCTAATCATCTGGAGTTTAGTGTTCACCATGATTATCTGTCGTGTCCTTAGTGTACCATTGAAAGGGGAGGATCAGAAACACCTTGCTACCAGGCTTTCGCAGAGATGATTGCACATTACTCCGCCTTGACCGGGTCCGATTCGACGTCACCAATTTCCGTTCAATTACAACGAGAGTGCATTGTGAATCCGAAAGACAATGTCATCGTCCTATCGCTGCTGCACGGCATAGCCTGCTGATGAGCTTTTCTATTGATGAGCGCACCTCCTTGCCCGGGTCAGCAGATGAGCCCCGGTGGGGAAGCTATCTTACCAACGAGGTGCGTGGCCTGTCAAATCACATGCAGGGATATCAGCAGCAAATAAACATCGCGGTGCCGGCGTTAGCAAAGCATGAAGATATGGTCAATACTTAGCCCAATGGGCCCGGCTGATAAGAATCAGGTGTGGTGATGGGCGTTCACACCCTGGCACGCTATCTTCGGCACCTGCACTGACCCGTACCAGCTTGCCTTTTCATTCCGGGCTGAGCTTGTTATTCAGATTGCGCCTGTGTGCGATGCACTCATCCATAATCTTTCCTGGTCCGGCGGGCCCAGCTTTGAGAGGGTAGTCTTTTCTTGCGGCAAGCCGCCGCGTCTGGAAGGGCTCGTCGCCCATCGACGTCTTGCAGGGCACACGCACGTACATCATCGGCTCCATGTCAGTAATGCCCCTTCATTCATCCTCGCTCCCCCTGCCCGCGACTGATGCCATTTCAAACCCACCATCACAACCGTCACCCAAAATGTCCCCAGCATCATCGCTGCCACGACATCGCTGGGATAATGTACTCCCAGATAAATGCGGCTGTAGCTGACCGCCGGGATCATCATCCCCGACAACACCGCCCAACCGCGGTGATGATGCTGCCACAACAGCGTCCCCAGAAAGCCGTAGAGGGCGACGGCGGTAATGGTGTGTCCGCTGGGGAAACTGTACGTGTGCTCAGTTGTAAGTGGGGGAAAGACCGAGGGCCGGGGACGGGCGAAAACAAGCTTGAGCAAGCCGTTGAGTGTGGCGGCTCCACCAACACTGGTCAGGATGGCAGTCAACTCCGGCCGCCATTTGCGACGCATAAACCAGATCGCCGTTGCCGTGGTTGCCAGGGTGGCGCCATAGCTCCCCGCCATGGTAATCGTTTTCATGATCGAATTCAGCAATGGCGTTTGCATATCCTTGCTCGCCAACATAATCGGCATATCCCAGGCGAAGACCTCCCTCAGCCTGACATCTCCTGCTATCTCCAGAAAAATACCGGTGCTC
>JAJRXO010000667.1 GCA_024276255.1 Chloroflexota bacterium
CACGGCCTGGGTGCCGGCGGCGCAGGCTGTAACCACCGTGTTCAGGGGGCCCTGGCTGCCGAAACGCTGGCTGATGTGGAAGGCAGGCATATTGGGCAGGCCGCCCACCGCGGTCATGGGCCTGACACGATATGCCCCCCGTTTGACCGAGCTTGCCACTGCTTCCTGATAGACTTCAAATCCCCCCAGCCCGGTGCCAATAATGGTGGCGGTGCGCTCGCCCAGGGGTTCATCGATGGGCAGGCCGGCATCGACCAACGCCTGATACGCCGCCCCCACCGCGAATTGCGAACACCGTGCCATGCGCCGCGCCTCCTTGCGGGCGATATACTGCGAAGGATCCCAGTTTTTCACCTCGGCGGCGATGCGGGTGGGATAAGGGCTGGCATCGAACAGGGTGACATAATCAATGCCTGATTGCCCGGCCAGTAGATTATGCCAGGTTTCCTCGGCCGTGGCGCCCACGGCGGTGATGGCGCCCATGCCTGTGATGACCACACGACGGCGGTGTTGTGAGTTCTGTGAATTCATAGCGCTCCTTTTTGATATGAAGTAGGTCGGTCAAAGCGAAACAAGGACACTAACGGCGCACGTTGGCCGCCACTTCTGCCCGCACACGTTCCAGCACATTGGCTTCCACCAGTTGGGCCGTACTGCGCAGGGCAAAGAATACACGATCGCGTTTCGAGCGCCCATGGCCGACCGTTACAATGCCGTTCAGTCCCAGCAACAGACCGGCGCCATATTCGCGATCGTCCAGGCGGGCGCCGGCAGCCTTGAATGCGGGACGGGCCAGCATGGCCCCCAGTTTGGCAACCGGCCGGGCCATGATCTCATCCTTGATCACCTGCATCAAATAGCTGGCAATCGCTTCGGCTGATTTGATGAGGATATTGCCGGTAAAACCATCGGTGACCACGACATCCGCTTCTCCGGCGATCATTTCCTTGGGTTCAACGACGCCAATGTAGGCATCGCCCAATAACTCGGCCAGCAGTGGCTCTGTGGCCCGGGTGAGATTCTTGCCCTTGCCCTCTTCTTCGCCATTCGAGAGCAGGGCCACCCGTGGCTGCGTTTTACCGAGCCTGGCCTGGGCATAGATCGCCATCATCTGTCCCCATTGCGCCAGCCATTCCGGCTTGCAATCGGGATTGGCTCCGATGTCACCCAGGATAAACAGCCCCTTGGCGCTGGGGAAAGGCGTGGTGAGCACCGCCCGATGAACACCGGGGATGCGTCGGAACACCATGTGACCGGCTGTCAATGCCCCGCCAGTATGGCCTACGGTGCAAAAGGCATCGGCCTCACCGGCTTTCACCAGCCGCATGCCCACGGCCATCGAGTTGTCACGTTTGCGGCGGGCTGCCATGGCCGGTTTTTCATCCATGGCAATGCTCTGCGATGCATGAACGATTTTCAGCGGCAGACCTGAGGTGTCGTATTTGGCCAGTTCGGCCTGCAATACGTCTTCCTGCCCCGTGAGAATCACGGTGTGACCGGTTGTACGCGCATAATCGACCGCGCCAGCCACGGTTTCGACGGGCGCATGATCGCCACCCATTGCATCAAGCACTAATTTCATGAGGCCTCACCTATAGCATAAGCAGCGATGACCAGCGTGCCCGGCCCCGCCAGTGAACCCAGCACCGGGCCAATTTCCACGATCTGCAATTCCTGTACATTGAGTCGTTGTTTGACATCCTCAGCAAACAGTTCGGCTTCGTGGGGCACGTTGGCATTGCCCACGGCCAGGCGCAGGGGACGATCCCCGGCCCATGTCGCCACTCGATTAAGCAATTCCCGTTTGGAACGCTTGCGGCTACGCACACGGCCGGCCAGATCCAGTATGCCGTCGTTGAACTTCAACAGGGGCTTGATGCTGAGCAGGCTGCCCACCAGGGCGCTGAGCACCGGCGCCCGGCCACTGGCCACCAGGTACTTCAGGGTGTCGATCACAAAGATAGCCTTGCTGTTGTCACGCGCGCGGGCCATCTCGGCCAGGATGGCGTCGGCGTCGGCTCCCCGCTGTGCCAGTTCGGTGCCAGCGATGATCTGCCAGCCAGAGCCCATCGAGGCGCTGAGCGTATCATACGTGTGCACCTGTTTATGCGGGCATA
>JAJRXO010000668.1 GCA_024276255.1 Chloroflexota bacterium
CTGGGCTACGGGTCACCATTGATACCAATCTGTGTCTTATTTACGGAACGGCAACACGGGCGGCAGCCCGCCGATACCGACGAAAATGGGTTTGTTATACCGGACGGATTGCGAATCTGCCCTGGGAGCAGTTTGCTCTGAGCCGGATTCGTAATCCGGCGGCTTGACAAACACTATTTTCGGAACAGACCTACGGTGCGCAAGCTGCATACCAAAACGGATGAAAATCTCTCGCCAAGACGCCAAGAGCGCAAAGGATTTTTTCTATTTTTCCTTGGCGGCTTTGCGCCTTTGCGAGAGGCTTATTTACGAAGCAGCAGGGACCATAAATGGGGGGCCAATAATAACACGCCAATGAGTATCGCCACCACCGATGCCAGCAACACGGCGGCAGCGGCTACATCCTTGGCCGCGCCGGCCAGGGGATGATAGTCGGGATGCACCAGATCGATTGCCGCCTCGATGGCCGTGTTCACAGCCTCGGCCGTGAGCACCATGCCGATCGCCAGCAACAGAATGGCCCATTCCAGCCGTGCAAAGCGCAGCCAGAGCCCCAGGCCCACCATCAGCACCGCCACCAGGCTGTGAATGCGGATATTACGCTGGGTGCGCCAGAGATGACGCAGGCCGGCACAGGCATTGACAAAGGCAGCGCGCAGGGGTTGTTGGGTAGGCGAAGGTGTTTCAGGCTTCATCGGGTAGTGTGCACAGAATGACATCTTGTAAAGCCCACATCTCAGCTTTGCCGGTGGGCGTATCGTGATCGTACCCCAGTAGATGCAGCGTACCATGAATCGCCAGCAAATCCAGCTCAGCCTGCAGGCTGGTGTGCCGGGACGCAGCCTGGCGGATGGTATAGGGCAGAGCAATGATGATGTCGCCGAGATAGGGCGCCTCGCCGGGCGGCATCACAAAGTATTCATCTTCAACAACGGCCGGAAAACTGAGCACATCGGTGGGGCCTTGTTTATCCATGTAGCGACGGTTCAGCTCGGCCACCTCGTCATCATCGGTTATCAACACCGTCACATCGCCCTCGGCTCCTTGCTGATGCAATACGGTTTGTACGGCCAGCCGGATGCGTGCGGCACGGACCTGGTCACGATAGGGCTCCCTGATCTGCACTTCGACGCTCATGGCAAACATCAGGTGGAGGTGGCGGACTGGCTGGCGGGTTCGGCACTCGTGGCGGCAGGAGCATCACCCGGATAGCGGATACGGGGATGATGGATGCCTTGCAGCACGCGCACAAAGGCCTCGGCCATCAGGTTCAGATCCTGCAAAGTGATGGGGCTATCGTCGAGCTGGCCCGAAAGCAGGCGGCGCTTGATGGCACTATGGATCAACTCCATTACCTCCTCACGGGTAGCGGGATTGATGGCCCGTACGATGGCCTCGCTGGCATCGGCCAGCATGAGGATGGCGGTTTCGCGGGAACGTGGCCGCGGTCCGGCATAGCGGAACTGGCTTTCGTCGACTTCTTCCAGCGAGGATTGCTGGCAGGCCTGATGATAAAAGTACTCGACTCGCGAGGTGCCGTGGTGCTCCCGAATGAAATCAATAATGGGTTCAGGCAAGCCGTATTTGCGTGCCAGGTCCACGCCCTCGGTGACATGACTGATGATGATGCGGGCGCTGGTGTAAGGGTCCAGGCGATCGTGGGGGTTCACGCCATCGGAATTATTTTCGATAAAGAAATAGGGCCGCACGCTTTTACCAATATCGTGATAGTAGGTGCCCACACGGGCCAACAGGGCATCGGCGCCGATGGCAGTCGCTGCCTCTTCAGCCATATTGCTCACCAGCAGGGTATGATGGTAGGTA
>JAJRXO010000669.1 GCA_024276255.1 Chloroflexota bacterium
ATGATGGGATTCTGGGGAGCTTCATAGCATGCCTCGACCTGTGATAAGAATGGATAGTCTTTCTATTATACGGCCAATGACGCCAAATAGGTGTTAGCAGGTCTCCCATATGGCTTACCGGAGGATGAAAACTGGCTGAAAGGAGCATGAATGTAGCTTGATATAAGGACAGAGCCCCGACGGTCGCGACCATCGGGGCTCTGAAAGTGAATAGGAGGGGTGGAATCAGGAAGGACAGGTGGCCCCACTTGCCTGGGGGACGGGCGAAGAGCCGTTAGCTGCACTGAATTGCCGTACCCGCTGACTGCCGATCTGGCCAATGACGTTGTGGTTTTGATCGGTGAGAAGAATGGTGATGATATCACCGAGCTGAAAATCGGGGGGCAGGGCCAGACTGAAATCCGTAGGCTGGCAGGTCTTCAGGGGTGCGGTCTGGGTCACAAAACGTATGCCGCCGGGGATGGGCTCTGCTATCCAGCCCTGCGGGCCGAACACGGGTTCAGCGCCTGGCCACACCGGGGTCTGGAGATCCCAGATGAACTCGATGTCGTAAATGACGCCATCCAGCTCCGGATCGAGCACGTGGATGGTGATGACAATGCCTCCCGGTACCGTGGGATCGGAGACGAAGGTGGAGCTGATGCCGGTGAGGAGGGGTATCTGGGGTGTGGCTGTGGGCGTTGGTGTGGAGGTGGGGGTGGGAGTCGATGTGGGCGTGGAGGTCGGCGTGGGTGTCAGTGTTGGCGTCCGGGTGGCGGTCGGTGAAGGGGTGGTTGTGGGGGTGTTCGTGGAGTCGGGCGGGGATTTACGGGTCGCCGTGGGCGTAATTGTGGGCGTGGGGGTGCGCGTAGCAGGGGGTCGGGCCGTGGCTGTAGGCGTATTTGTGGATGGCGGGATCTTGCGGGTGGCCGTGGCTGTGGGCGTAAGCGTGGGCGTGGGGGTTTTGTCAACGGTGGGGCAGGCGTAGTAATCTTCCGTCTCGCCGTATTTGTATCCGTTGGCCGGCCCGCTGCCATCGGCCGATGAGGCGGGGCTGTCGCTGAGGGTGATCCGCCACCATATGCAGCTGTCCTGACTGCCTGAACCGGTTATGAATGGAGGCGTGGTAAAGGTGTAGAGGCCGGCAGCAGGCAGGTTGACGGCCTGATTTTGCACGGCCCACTCGCGCATGGGGCCCTGAGAGCAGTCCTGTATTTGTCCCCAGTCACCGCTGCGGTCCCAGTCCAGCCACACGTTGACATAAGCCTTACCGGTGGGAGAGCTGGCAGGTACCATGATGGTGTAGTTAAGCTGGCTGAGGTCGCAAAGTTTGGTGTTGATGTCCGGGGAGATGCCATCGTCGCCGCGGTCATGGTCGGGGCTGTCGAAGGCGGGGCGAATGTTGTTGATGCCGTCGGCATCGGGGCCGATGTCGGCCTCCAACTCGTGCGTGACGAGCTGGCCCAGTCGATAAGCCGGTTGCGGGTTGAGATGGCGGGGGCCATAGGGCGGGGAGCCATTGATGAATACACTGGGGAACCGGGCAGGAATGCCGGGAGGACCTCCGGCAGGATAGGCGGTCATGGGAAGGCCATAGCCGTTACTGCTGTCGGGTGCATCGCCCAGATCGGTTTGTTCAGCCACGGGCTTGGCACAGGTGTAGTAATCCTCGGTTTCACCGAATTGATAGCCGCCTTGGGGACCGCTGCCGTCCGCGGCCGGGGCGGGCTTGTCGCTGAGAGTGATGCGCCACCACAGGCAGGTTTCGGGCGGGGGATTGTAGGGGAAGAAGCCGACGGTATTGAATGTGTAGGTGCCGGGGCCGGGCAGGTTGATCACCTGATTCTGCACTGCCCATTCGCTGGTCACCAGGCCGGGGCAATCGAGCAATTGGCCCCAGTCGCCGCTGCGATCCCAATCGAACCAGAGATTGACAAAGGCATCGCTGGCGCCGACGCCAGGGGGCACGGTCACACTGAATTGCAGCTTGGTCAACTGGCAGTTTGGCAATTGTGGGTTGGGATTGATGCCGTCGTCGTAGGCGTCGAGATCAGGTCGATCCTGCTTGGGAATCAGGTTATGCGAGGCATCACTGTCATAGCCGAGGTCGGCTTCCATTTCGTAGCTGACTTTGGCGCCCAACCAGTAGCGTTTGGTGCTGTACCTGTGGCGAGGGCCAAACGGAGGTGATCCCGCTTTGTAGACGGTGGGATAGCGGGCAACCACGCCCGGCGGACCGTAGATGGGATAGGCTGTCATCGGGGTGCTGTAACTGTTGGAGCTGTCAGGGGCATCCCCCAGATCAGCCCGGCCTTTGAATATGGGCACGGCGTGGCCGCTCATGGGCAGGAAGATTTGGTATTGGCCGATAGGAGTCTGTTGGGGCTCCAGGGCGGCCGAACGCGGTGTGGATTGCAAACCACTCCCCACTAGCGCCACCAGCACTGCCAGGATTCCTCCCACCAGCAGGCGCCATAATAGTATATGTTGTTTCATAATCATCCCTCTTGAATTACGGGGGGTGTGCAGGAAGTTTTCTCAGGGAACAATATTGTGCCCGACGCAATGAACGGTCGCAGCAATCGTGTGTAACTGCATCGTGTTCTTCACCACCCGCGTCGGCTGTAATTGTACTTGCCTGCATCAAGGCGAATAAATGTGTGGTGCTTGTATTATATGAGTTTTCACCCGTCAGGACAAGAAGATGCGACACAGGTGGAGAAATGACAGGCCCCGGGTTGTTGCGTGGAATATGCAGGCGGGGTACAATCGGGGCTGGTATCCGCTTCAGGAGCTGAATTCGCATGCAGAAATTGCATTCAAGAATACGACGTCAGCCTGAGACCATCATCAGCGTTGGTTTGTTGGTAGGGTTGAGTTTTTATCTGCTATTACAGGCGGTTTTTTCCCTGCAGTGGCGCATGATGCACGATGCCCCACTGATTTTGTATCCGGTTTTTTTGCTGGATCGTTTTGGTGCGGTGCCGTATCGCGATGTGTTTACCAATACCTTCCCCGGCACGCTGTTGCTGGAGTTATGGCTGACGCGGCTGGTGGGTTATGGGGATCTGGCATTCCGGCTGGTGGATCTGACCTGGCTGTCTCTGATCCTGCTGACGGGCTGGCATGTGATGGCCGATTTCGGACGTCGCGTGGCCTGGGCCGCGGCGCTCCTGTTCGGCGTGGCCTATCTCAATGTGGGGCAAATCCAGAGTTTTCAGCGTGATTTCATCGGACTGCTGCCGGTGGTGCTTGCTGTGGCAGTGGCCACGAAGAGCCGCTGGCGCCTGTCGCTGCGGGCTTTTGCCGTGGGCTTGTTGTTTGGTATGGCTGCCAGCATCAAACCGCACCTGGCTCTGGGATTGATCGTGGTGGGCCTGTTCCTGGTCTGGGAGGAGAGCGTTGATAGGGGGCGGGCCGTGTGGCCTGTCGCCTTCGCGCGCACGGTGCTCTTCGCTGCGCTGGGGTTGGTCCTGCCGTTGGCCGTGGTCCTGGGCTGGGTATGGCGTATGGGCGCGTGGGCGGATTTTCGCGACATGGTCACGGTGTATCTGCCCCTGTATCTGGATATGACGGGTGAACATGTCACGCTGCTGGGCGTGCGCCGTTGGCTGTATCTGTTGTGGGAATATGGGCGTCTGGGGGGGTTGGGTATCTGGTTATTGCCAGCCGGTATGGGGGTTTATGTGATGCTGTTCCGGCGACAAACAGAGCCCCGCCTGCGACGTCGCCTGGCCTTGCTGGGGGGATTGGCGTTCGTGTACAGCATTTACGTGTTGATGGGCGGCAAATTCTGGTCCTATCACTGGATTCCCTTTCAGTATTTTCTGTTGCTGCTGGCCAGTCTGAGCATGGCCGTGCCCACGGCAACCAACACTCGTGGCGGGGAACGCCTGTTTCCGGTGCTGGCCCTGGCTCTGGCCGTGGTGCTGTCTTTCCCCCCCACTACCGATTTTGTCACCGAGGCATTTGGCTATCCCCCCCGCCAACCCAACGATGGTCGCGTGGATGAGATCGCCGAATTTTTACAAACGCATTTACAGCCGGGCGATATGGTGCAGCAGCTGGACTGGACCGGCGGTGCCACGCAGGCGATGCTGATAGCCGGGGCCCGCATGGCCACGCCCTACATGGAAGATTACACCTTTTATCACCATGTATCTCACCCGTATATTCAGGCCCAGAGGCAGCGGTTCATGGAGGCAATGCGGCAGAATTCTCCTCGCTTTGTCATTGCCGTGAGCGACAGTCCGCGCCCGCGCGGCCGTGATGCCAGCGCCGATTTCCCGGAGTTGCAACAATTCTTGCAGGCGCAGTATCAGCCTGTGGCCAGCGGCGATGGATATGTGATCCTTGAGCACAGGTGACGGGATTTCGCCGGGCCAAACTGATATTGATTTAAAGCCACCGGCTCTCGCCAGGCGGCAGGCGGGGGCCAGCCCCGCCCACCGATCGGGCTGGCCTGTCTGTACCATGGGGATCTTCTTTAGTCGTCTCCGCCGCCTTCTTCCTCACGTCCTGTGGGATGGCATCGCACGCAATCCTGGAAGTTGCTGATGCCTTCCTCGAGGTGTTTGGAGCGGATGCGGGCAGGGGTATGTTCATGGCAGTTGTAGCAGGTGTACTCCTTGAAGTTCTGCAGGTTCTCGTGGCAGACAATACATTCGCTATTGCCGCGTCGGCCATGATTGAGGGGGAAGCGGTGGTTTTTCACCGTGGCATCGTCCCACTTGTTTGTGTTGTGGCAGGCAGCGCAGTCGGTGCCGAAGCTGCCGTCGTGGGCATCGTCCTTCTGGTGGCAGGCTACACAGGCAGTGCCCAGGCCGGTATAAACCCCGCCCTGGTGGCAGGCCTGGCATTCGAGACGCTGGTGTTTGCCGGTGAGCGGGAAGTTGGTCTGATTGTGGTCGAACTGGGCATCGTCCCATTTGTTGGTATTGTGGCAGGCCGCGCAGTCCGTGCCGAAGCTGCCGTCGTGGGCATCGTCCTTCTGGTGGCAGGCTACACAGGCATCGTCCAGACCGGTGTAAACGTCACCCTGGTGGCATTCCTGGCATTCTATGAGTCCGTGCTTGCCGGTGAGGGGGAAGTTGGTCTTGCTGTGGTCGAACTGGATTTCATCCCATTTGCTAGTATTGTGGCAGGTGGCACAGTTATTGCCGAAGCTGCCGTTGTGGGCGTCGTCCTTCTGGTGGCAGGCCACGCAGGCATCGTCCAGACCGGTAAACACGCCACCCTGGTGGCATTCCTGGCATTCAATGCGCTCGTGCTTGCCGGTGAGGGGGAAGTTGGTCTTATCGTGATCGAACTGGGCTTCATCCCACTTGCTGGTATTGTGGCAGGCAGCGCAGTTGGTGCCGAAGCTGCCGTTGTGGGCGTCGTCTTTCTGATGGCAGGCCACGCAGGCGGTGTCTAGACCCGTAAACACACCACCCTGATGGCAGGCCTTACATTCGATACGTTCGTGTTTGCCTGTGAGGGGGAAGTTGGTCTGGTTGTGATCGAAATTGGCTAATTCGCCGCTGCCATCATGACATTGCAGGCAGGCCGTGCCCACATCGGCGACGTGTTGCTGCATGAACGCGGCGTCGGCCTGGCGATGACAATTATCGCAGCGCCCTACATCG